>DUUJ01000053.1 GCA_012841635.1 Clostridiales bacterium
GAGAATTCCCGACGGGAGTTACTTTGGTAAGACATCTCGGCGGATGGCTTATAAAAGCGCATCCGGTAAGCGAGATGAATTCGTCGGAGCCGCGGGAGCTGCCTTTTTTGAAAGCATTCCCGGCGTGCAGCGAAAGCAGCCCGCCGCCTTTTTCGACATAACTCCGAATATGCTCGGGAGTTACTTCGGAAACCCCGTATTCGAACCAGGGCGCGGAATTTGAAGCATTGATCGCATTGCCGCAGGCAACGGTTATGACATCGAATTCATCGAGAAACGATTCGGTCAGTATCTCTTTTGCCGTGATGACGAAATCGATATCATACGAATTCAGCCTTTCCGGGAAAGACTTGAAGCCGCGGTCGATAACGTCGCGCGGATGCCAGAGATCGTCGTAGATAAATAATACTTTTATTTTATCCGTCAAATTTTCCCCTCTCTAAGACGCGGTTCTGTGTGTTCAGCCGTTTGCCATTCGCAGTATGCGGTGATTCCGTGACTTCTGACGTCGGCGATCAGGCTTTCGACATATGCGGCGCGGCCCGGGTCCTCCATCGGAGTGATGCAGGCGCGGACATATCTTATCGAAAGGCGCAGTTTTTGGACCCGCCTCAGGATTAAATCATCGTCGGCGGTCTTTTCGGCCTGGTCGAATATCTTTTCCGACTCGTCGAGGAATTCTTTCGACAGATACGGCTGCCGCGGGCTGTCGTAGATATGAACGTGAACGTCCTCTGTTACAAGGCTGTGCATAAGATCGTAGAAGCGGCGGATCGACGGAGCGGCGCCCTTGAAATATCCGTTCAGGAATTCGTCGACCAAAAGATCATAATCGAGATCGGGATCCCAGAGCAGCTTCGCGAGGACATACTGACGCAGCGGGTTCAGCTCACCGTATTCGCGGGGACTGTTCTCGCCCTCTTCAAAGATACCGGTAACTCCGTGACGGACGAAATACTGAATATTCGGCTGCAGGACGAGGAAATCCGGGAAGGGCTGCAGCGAATGGGCGAAGTTGGCGGTGTAGTCCCAGATATGGAGGCGGTTGGATATCTTCGACCAGCCGACGAGGTCGGAGGTAAAGCTTGCCTGGCCGCCCTCTGTGCCGGAAAGGCTGCAGGACTCGAGCGGATGCCCGAAGCAGCACTCGATGGAGCAAAGACGGACGATGACGTTCTTGCGCGGAACCACATGCTTCGGCGGCCTTCTCGTATACTGATATGCGAGGGTATCGACTGCGACATCCGGGAAATCTTTCTCGATATCCTCGGCAATGGCGTTTACGAAATAGAGCAGAGTTCCTGCGTGGCTGCCTTCGTATTCGTCTATTTCGCGGCACTTGTCGCACTGACAGAAGGTCTGGTTGTCATTCTGAGATACCGAAATTATGTGGCAGTCGGGGTTCTGCTCAAGTATCTTCCGGGTGTTCTTTTTAGCGATTTCAAGCACTTCCGGATTTGTAAGACAGGGCTGAACATAACCGGTGACACGCTTCGGATTCTCGCCTTTTTCGTCATATCTGAGCGCGAAATATTCGGGATGAGTTTCCTGAAGGTCACGCGGGATAATTTCATCAAGCGAATGAACGAAGCGGGCGTATTTGACGCTGCCGCCCATCGCCCTGGTAAGTCTGCCGGAAGCGTTGCAGCGGTTGCGCGCGTAGAAATCGGGGTCGTTGTAGCCCAGCATATACGGATCGCGGAATTCAAGCGGAGGAATGAAGCGGAAATCGATATCTCCCAAGCAAAGATTTGAGCGCTTCGGAATAACCGAGCAGTCTTCGGTAAGCCACTTGCAGCCCAAAAATTCATCAAGCAGCTGATAAACGCCGTACATGGCGCCGCGCTTGTCGGAGCCGGCTATGACAATCGTTTTGCCGACGGTCTTGATATGCAGTCCTTCGTCTCCGAGCGATTCGATATCAATGCCGCAGTCAAGGGCTCTGAAATGGCTGTTGTCGCCGATGATAATCTCTTCGGCTTTCGGTGAAAGATCACAGTCGAGAGCGATATTGTACCGCGCGCCGGTGATCTCTTCGAGAAAACGCTTCAGCTCGTGAGCCGCATGGCTTATAGACGGCGATGCGGACGCGGAAATGACTATGGTATAATCTGTTTTTCTGTTGTTGGCAAGACAAATCATATTTAGACCTCCGTATTGTGTTATTTCGGATACCGGTTTTATTATAGCAGTTATATTTATTTAAAATACCGTAAAATTATGAAAGATATGTGAAAAAATATCCATCCCGCATTTTGCGCGGGATGGACGGCAAATTATATTCTGTTTTTATTCGTAGAAGGTGTAAAGCTTCTCGATCTGTTTTTCTACTTTGCCTATATACTTGTCGTAGTATGAAGCGAAGTCGGTTTTCTTGCCTGCAAGCAGGTCGCGGAACCAGTAGGGAATACGGTTGAAGTTAGCTTCGCCGAATTGGAAGGAGAAGTCGAAGAGACGGCCTTCCATGATTATATCAACCATATTGGCGGTGTCGGCATCTTCGGAGTATTTACCCTTAAGAGCCACGTCGTAGTATGCCGGATATACCGTCTTGTATGATTCGGCGTTCAGGCATTCGTAAATCGTACCGACGAATTCGAGGTCGCCGGTCGGAACCGACAGCGGAACTCCGTAAACGGAGAACTGGTCGTATGCGTTGGTGAGATATCTTTCCTGAGCCTCATCCCACTTGGGGTTGGGAAGCATTCCGTAGCTGTCCTGCATGTCGCGGCAGGAATTGAAGCAGTTGTCGAAAGCCAGAGGCGCGAAAACAGCGAGTCCCTGCGGGAAATATTTTCTCTCATCCCACTGATTTTTATAAACGCGGCAGCCTTCGATGTTGAAATGGAAGTTGGATATCTTTTCGAGAGCGGTAACCGTCTTCTCGGTCATAATATCGATAGTTATATTTCCGTCGGCATCGCGGCCGGTAAGCGGCTGATCGAAGCTGGTAAGCCAGACGTCGGAAGGGTTGCAGGGATAGCAGCCGTAACCGTAAAGGTCGGTGTCATCCTGCTTGCCGTTGCCGTCAACGTCTTCGTATATCACCGCGCACATTTCGATAAAGTCGTCTATTACCCAGGTGCCGTCGTAAACCAGATCATAAAGCGTCCTGTCAGACCAGCCGTAGCCTTCGGCGAGGCGCCTGTTGAAGAAGACGCCGTAGGTATACTGCATAGCGGTTATCGCAAGGTCGCCGGTGACGCAGAATATCTTTCCGTATATTGTTGCGGAATCATTTGAAAGCTGGCTGTACCACGGTTTTTCGAGGTTGACATTAGGAACGTCATACCAGTTGTAATAAGCGCCCGCAGAGATCGGGGTGTAGGCTTTGTAGTCAAGGTGACCGTTAAGCTCTACCGAGTTGTCTCCGGATGCGGCGATTTTAACTATGGCGCTGTAAGGGTCTGAGTTGAGGGTCGTCTTAATCTTACAGTTAAAACGATCTTCGATCCTTACGTTTCTGTCGTAGATGCTGTCGTTTTCAACGGCGCCGGTCTGCTCTTCGGCAAAAACTTCATATTCCTTGGATTCGGTGCACATAATCCTGTAATCTCTGCCGCCGAAATCAAGATCGGGCAGATCATCCGGTATCAGCGCGCGCCTTTCGATATCGGTAAGCGATTCGGTGTCTTCCGGAGCGGTTGTGCCGGCGGCTGCATTGCCATTCTGAGTATCAGCCGGGCCGCCCGAGTCGGAGCTTCCGCAGGCAGCCATAGCTACTGCGGATACAAGCATTAAAAATGCGAGTAAAGCGGTGATGAGTCTTCTGAGATTGGTCATAAATGAAAATTCCCCCATATAGATAAATTTATTAATTATAGGTTGTTTTGCAGCCAAAGGCGGGTTTTGAGGACCGCCGTTTGGGTTTTTCCGTCCTTTATCTCACCGTTCATAATCATTTCGGTGAGTTTTTCAAGCGGGATGCGGTCAAGGGTGATGAATTCGCCGTCGTCAAAGTCTGTCTTGCCGAAGCGCAGCCCTCGCGCAAGATACATATATATCTTTTCGTCAAGAATCGCCGGACTCGGCCAGTATTCTCCGAGGAAGATAAGCTCGTCCGCCGAAGCTCCCGTTTCTTCTTTCAGCTCCCGCCGAGCGCAGCCGGAGGGATCCTCCGCGTCGCCTTTGTCAAGCTTTCCGGCGGGGATTTCGAGGGTTTCGGTATAGAAAGGATAACGGAACTGGCGGACGCAGATCACTTCTCTGTCGTCCGTCAGCGGAACGACGCAGCAGGCGCCGGGATGACGCACAACTTCGCGAAAGGCGGGCTTACCGTCCGGAAGCTCGACGGAATCAAGCTCGATGCGGAAGATATGTCCGATAAACTTTGTCTCGCCGGATATCTTCTTTTCTTTACCGGTCATGATACTGCTCCGAAGCGGTGTTTTTGTGGCATATCTGCATATAAAGCGATTTTAAATCATTTCCTCTCGTCCGGTCTCAAGCGATCGCTTTACGGCGGCGATTATTCTGACCGGGACTATATGCTGCTCTGCCGTCATCGAAGATTTGCCGGTCTTTATCATTTCGGCAAAGTGGGCAAATTCCGCTTCATATATGCCGTCGCAGGTGGTCTTTATCGCCTTCCAGCCCTTTGTGCCGTAAACAACGGCGGTGTAGGTGTTTTCGAAATTCATTACGACGTCGAAGCTGTCGTATCTCGCCACCGCCATAAGATGCTTGCCGCTTCTGAACGACATCACCGAGCGCACGTTATACCCGAAAAGGGTGCACATTTCTTCAACCAAATGGCTTGAATAGAACCATAGCCCGCTGTAAGGCGAATCGAGATCGACCGCAAAGGTGATCATGGCAGACGTGACATCGCCGATTTCTCCCTTTTCGATCTCGTCTTTAAGCTGCAATATCTCCGGAGAGTATTTGCAGCCGGAGCCGCCGCTTATCGGGACATTCAGCGCCGCCGCTTCTGCGACAAGAGCCTGCGCCTCTCCGACGCTTGTGGTAAAAGGCTTGTCGATAAACGCGGGTTTGCCGGCTCTTATGAAGGGCAGGGCAAAGTCTTTGTGATACTTGCCGTCTCTTGCGGTCACCATGACGCAGTCGACGAGAGGCAGCATATGCTCGATGCTGTCGCAGATTACTATCCCGCTGTCCGGATGTTTTGCTTTAATGGCTTCGCTCGGAGCCTTTTCATGCGCATAAAGCGCGACTACCTTGAATTCGTTTTCATATATAGAGCCGGGCGTGTTTACTATATCGGCAAAAGCCGCGGCGTGCGAATTCTCGGTGCCTAAAATACCTATTCTGTACATTCCGTTCCTCCGTTATTCTTCTGCTTCGGGCAGCATAAAATCGACGGAAAGAGGATTCTGCCGGTGCGCTTCCTCAATAACCGCGATCTGCTGAACGACTTGTCCCGCGTGTATCTCAAGCGGAGCGCCGTTTACGAGATGTTCGTATATCATAGTATAGTAGCGGTCGACGGCGGAATTGAACGCCGCGCTGCCGCTGCCGCTCCAGCTGTCAGAATGCCACTTGAGCGTCTCTCCGCAGTATTTCGGCATTCCTTCTTCGCTTGCAAGCGGCTCGCGAATCAGTTTCTGAGCCGGAGCTTCGGCCGGGTCGTACCATTTCCATTCCATCTCCGCCATACTGCCCTTGAGTCCGCCGTATTGTCCCTGAATCCGATAGGTAAAGCAGGGATACGGGTTGCATGATGAGATCATGAGGTCGATCAGCGGCTTGTCTTTCGCCGTCAGAATAAGCTTAACGTAATCTTCGGCGTCGCCCCAGGTGTTGACTCTGTCCATCCTGCAGAAGACATTCAGCCCTTCTCCGGGCATTACGTCATACATATCGAGCAGATTCAGCGCCTGATCGAGCGGATGCGGTCCGGTGTTGTAAAGGGAGCCGCCGCCCATGCACTGCAGCGTCTGCCAGTCCCAGCGGCGGGAAAAGCCGTCAAAGGATATGTCGATTTCAATAATCCTGCCGAGTACTCCGGAAGCAATGACCTTCTTTACCTGATCAAAATAGGGAGTGAACCTCGACTGCTGGAAGACGTTGTACATAACGCCTTTTTCGGCTGCTTTGGCGATAAGCCGGCGGACTTCATCCGCGCGCATGGCAGCCGGCTTTTCGGTGACAACGTTGAATCCGCGCTCCAGAATTTCGAGCGTTACAGGGTAATGCTCATAGCTGAAGGTTGAATTGATGACCAGATCAATATCCCTGCGGTCGAAAATCGAGCGCCAATCGGAATAAACGGCGCAGTCGGAGCCGTATTCGGTCTCGGCGCGTTGCCGGCGTTCGGCTATCTCGTCCGCGGCGGCGACTACTTTGAATCGTCCGCCGTTTGCGTCAGAGTTAAAGAAAGCGCCGTGAATATCCCGGCCGCTTCGCCCCTGACCGATAATCGCAATATTTAATTGTCTCATTAATATCGCCTCGAATCCTGTGGTTCGTATAATTATAGTATAACAGATTACTAATAAAAAATCAACCGTTTTAAGGAATTTTAAGGAAATAAACAAATCCGAAAGACAAAAATATGTGAAAACATACAATACCCCGGATACGAATGCCCGAAAAAAATAAAAAAGCCGCGTTTAACGGCTTTTCGGTTGTCATTCGGGAATCGTCACTTTTCCTTTATAACATCAAGGATAGAGGTGAGCAGCTCCTCGGCAGTCGGTTTTTTCTCGGCTTCCGCTTTCGCTTTGGCGGCGGCATCGGCAGCTTCCTTTTCGGCGATCTTCTTTGCGTTGATTTTCTTGTCGGCTGCGTTTATTCCTCTTATTACGAGGAACATACAGATCGCGATCACGATAAACTGAATGATTACCTGAACAAAGCTGCCCCAGTTGATGGCAACGGCCTCGGCATCCGCGGTCGCTTCCTTGAGAATGATCTTAAGATCGGCGAAATCAACTCCGCCGATGGCAACTCCGAGCGGAGGCATTATGATGTCATTAACGAGAGAAGTGGCTATCTTGCCGAAGGCGCTGCCGACTACCATACCGATAGCCATATCCATTACATTTCCCTTAAAGGCGAATTCTTTAAAGTCCTGCCAAAGGGATTTCTTTTTGTCTGCCATTTTTTATTTCCTTTCGATTTATGAATGTTAAATCCTGAGTTTATATACAAATATTCAGAATAACCATGAATATTATATACCGGATTTGTAGTAAAGTCAATATATTATTTGAAAATTAGCGCAATCAAAGCGATAAATAAAGCCTCGGAAAAATAAATTTCGAGTCATTGAGTTTTGGTTGACAATTTAAAGTAAAAGTGATATAATTGTATCTCAAAGGAGAAATGAGATGACAGATTTACAGACAAAAATATACGAATCGCTGCTTTTATCCGGCGGCGGATACATAAGCGGCGAAAAGCTTGCCGCCGACTGCGGAATAACCCGCTCGTCGGTATGGAAAGCGATTAATGCGCTGAGAAAAAAAGGTATCGAAATCGAAGCCGTCACCAATGCCGGCTATCGCCTCGCTGACGGAAAAGTCAGCGCCGAAGGGATATCGGCAAGACTGCGCGCGAAGGATTTTTACAAAATAAGATACGAAAGCCGCGTTACATCGACAAACACTCTTCTAAAAGCCGAAGCATCGGGGGGCGCCGCGGAGGGGAATGTCCTTGTTGCGTCGGAGCAGACAGAAGGGCGGGGAAGGTTCGGCAGGAGTTTCGTCTCCCCCGAAAGCGGGATATATCTCAGCGTATTGCTCCGACCCGATATGACGGCGGGCGACGCCGTTTCGATAACCGCCGCCGCGGCCGCCGCCGTCAGCCGGGCGATCGACAAAGTCGGAAAACGCAGAACCGCGATTAAATGGGTTAACGATATCCTGATCGACGGCAAAAAAGTCTGCGGGATACTCACCGAAGGCATACTCAGCCTTGAAACCGGACGCCTCGACTCGGCGGTGCTCGGCATAGGAATCAACGTCGCCCCGCCGAAAGACGGCTGGCCGGAGTTTATAAAGGACACCGCTGCGGCAGTCTTCCCATCCGCCGCCGAAGCGGCCGAAAACGATGCATATAACCGCCTCTGTTCCGAACTGCTCGACAATTTCCATGATATATACGTAAAATTCCCCGATCGGAGCTTTATGGAGGAATACCGCAAAAAAAGCCTCGCCGTAGGCAGAAGAATAAGCGTGATAAAAGGCAATTCGGTCCGTCCGGCGACAGCCATAGCCGTCGGCGACGACGCATCGCTGCTCGTAAGATACGACGGCGGGGAAGAAGAACATCTCAACTCCGGCGAGATAAGCATAAAACTGTAAGGCAACATCATGAATGAAAAAGCATTGAATCGTTCCGAAATAAAAAAAATGGCGCTGACAGGCCTTATGACCGCCGTCGCCGCCGCGCTTTCCCAGATCTCCTTTCCGCTGCCGTCCGGCATTCCGGTGACGCTGCAGACTTTCGGCGTCGCTCTTGCCGGATATATACTCGGGTGGAAATGGGGCGCAGTGTCCATGCTTTTGTATATAGCCCTCGGCACGGTCGGCGTTCCGGTTTTCGCCGGTTTTAAGGGAGGGGTGTCGTCGCTTGTCGGTCTGACCGGCGGATTTATTGCGGGTTTCGTCTTAATGGCCGCGCTTTGCGGGGTAAAACCGGGAATTGAAAACAAAAAGGCCGAAGCCGTCATAGAGATCGTCTCGGGTCTTCTGGGAATCGCCGCCTGCCATATTCCGGGGGTGCTCTGGTTTTCCCGGCTGTCCGGAAATACCGTCGCCGTCTCCTTTCTTAAAGTCTCTCTGCCGTATCTTCCGAAAGATATAGTCTCGGTTATCGGCGCTTGGCTTCTGGTTCGTTTTCTGAAAAAAACCGGAGCCCTTAAAGGGCTGTGATACATACCGAACTATTAAAATAAACATAAAATACATAATTAATTAATCAAAGCCATATATTAAGATGTTATAATCATAAAGATGTTTTAACTTAAAGATGAGAGTGCTATATGGCGGATTTGAATAAAACAATATCGCAGAAGCCGCGCCGGGGATTGGCGTTCCTGCGGGGTGTCGATATGACAACCGGCACGATATGGAAAAAACTGTTGTTTTTCGCCATACCCATCCTGCTTGCCAACATTCTGCAGCAGCTGTTCAGTACCGTCGATACAGCCATAATCGGAGCGCTCGATTCCTCAACTGCCCTTGCTGCGGTCGGCTCGGTCGGCTCGCTGGTTTCGCTTGTGACAGGTTTTTTCATCGGAATCTCAACCGGAGCCGCAATTGTTGTCTCCCGCCGCTGGGGGGTGCTGCTTGCCGAACGGGCGAAAGACACACCGGACGAAGCGACGCTTCGAAGCGACGAAAAGGCGGTGCAGGATGCGGTGCACACCGCATTCGTAATTGCTCTGATCATGGGAGCAGTCGTATTTCTGCTCGGGATTATACTTTCACCGCTGCTTCTGACTCTTATGAACAGTCCCGAAACGGTAAGGCCGCTCTCTCTCATATACCTGCGGATATATTTTTTCGGTATGATACCGATTATGCTAAATACCACGGCCGCCGGCATTCTCCGCGCGATTGGCGATTCAAACCGCCCGTTTATATATCTGGCAGTCGGCGGATTTACCAATGTAATATTGGAACTTATGACGATTGGCGTATTTCGCCTGGGCGTCATCGGAGCGGCGCTGTCGCTGGTGCTGTCTAATCTGGTAACTACATCTCTCTCATTGAACCGCCTGCTGCGCGCAAACGATTGCTATAAGCTGAATCCGCGCTATTTGTTCCTGAACAGGCAGATGCTGCCGTCGATAATAAAGATAGGCATTCCGACCGGGATACAGGCAACGCTGTTCGCCATATCGAATCTTGCGATACAGACTAAAATCAATATCTTCGGCGAAGACGCGATGGCAGGTGTTGCGGCAGTCGGCACGATCAACGGCTTTCTTTATATGCCGATAGCCGCCTTCGGTCTAGCTTCAATGACTTTTGCCGGTCAGAACTTCGGAGCCGGGAAGCCGGAAAGGGTGAATAAAGCTGTCAAGAGCGCGCTTGCCATGGTTATGAGCTTTGATATTGTTTTAGGTATAATCATATTGTTCGCAGCGGAATCGCTGATATCCATCTTTACGCAGGGAAATGCCGAAGCGGTCAGATACGGCATGATGATGATAAATCTTCTCGCGCCGCTGTATTTTCTCTTTGCGCCGACGGAGGTGTTGAGCGGCGCGATCCGAGGCGCGGGAGCCGCGCTGCAGTCGATGGCGCTGACTGCTTTCTTCATCGGCTTTGCAAGGGTTGCGATAATGGTCGTATTTGTCCCGATTTACAATGACATCCGGGTGGTTTTCGCAGCCTACCCGATAACCTGGGTGCTGTCCTCGCTGGCATTTATTATATATTACAGATTCGGGAATTGGAGGAAGAAAAGTTTTTGAGCGGAGAGTAAATTTTCCTGACTCCGGCGAAAATATTATAAAAAAGCCCGCGGGATAAACCGCGGGTCTTTCGTTAAACATTAAACCTGAACAGCACGACATCTCCGTCTTTTACTACATATTCCTTGCCCTCGGAGCGGACAAGCCCTTTTTCCTTCGCCGCCGCCATCGACCCCTGCGCGATTAGAGCGTCGTATGCTATCACCTCGGCGCGGATGAATCCGCGCTCGAAATCGGAATGGATCTTGCCTGCCGCCTGCGGCGCCTTGGTACCGTTTCTGACAGTCCAGGCGCGGACTTCTTTTGGACCGACGGTAATGAATGATATGAGTCCCAGAAGACTGTAACCCGCCTTGATGAGAAGGTCAAGGCCGCTTTCCTCAATCCCGAGATCGGCAAGGAAGACTTTTTTCTCCTCTCCCTTAAGTTCCGCGACCTCCGCTTCAATATTCGCGGCGATTACCAAAACCTTTGAGCCCTCGGAAGCGGCATGACTTTCAAGCTCCGAATATCCGGGAATGCTTTCGGGATCAACTCCGACCATGTCTTCGCTGATATTCGCCACATATATTATCGGCTTCATCGAAAGCAGAGCAAATTCCTTCATCATTTCAAGCTCGTCATCGGTATAATCAATGCTTCGCGCCGAATGACCGGAATCAAGGCAGGCGAATACTCTTTCAAGCAGCTCGATGCTCTTCTCGAAGCTTTTGTCACCCTTTGCGAGCTTTCGCTTTTTTTCTAGCCTTTTTTCGACATTTTCCATGTCGGCGTAAATAAGCTCGGTGTTGATTATCTCGACATCCCGCAGCGGATCGACGGAGCCTTCGACATGAATGATGTTGTCGTCGTCAAAACACCTTACGACCTGGATTATCGCGTCGGTCTCGCGAATGTAAGAAAGGAATTTGTTTCCGAGTCCCTCGCCGTGAGAAGCGCCCTTCACAAGTCCGGCAATGTCGACGAATTCAATGACCGCGGGAGTGGTTTTTTCCGGCTTGTACATTTCGCTCAGCACGTCAACGCGCTTATCCGGCACCGCGACAACCCCGACATTGGGGTCAATCGTGCAGAAAGGGTAGTTTGCGGCGTCGACTTTGGCGTTTGTAATGGCGTTAAAAAGCGTACTCTTGCCGACATTCGGCAGACCGACAATTCCTAATTTCATTTATATCTGTTCTCTTTCGTATTATATATTCATATGTTTTTGTGTTTTTCAACTATCAAATGATAATTATATCACACACCGCTATTTTTCTCAAGCGGATGAGTGAAAAATCATTCAAACAATTTGCAAACTTTTGCCGCCGCGACAAATAACCACTTCGCTTCTCATAAAAAATACACTGCGCCTTGGGCACAAACCCCGAAACGCAGTGTTTTTCCTTATTTCAAATAATCAGCCCGGTTATTCCGTCTTGTTTTCTTCCAGATCCAGAAGTCCGCGGACGCCCAGAATCGGTTCGACAAACAAAATTCCGTTGCCCGGATCATCCAGCTTCAGTTCCCGGATCAGATCGTCCACAACCTTGTCAACCAGACCGGTCGGCATAAGAATCATAACCAGTTCTTTTTCCGGTTCGATCTGCATGCCGAAGAGAGTTGTCGTGTGTTCCGCGCCGGTGCCTCTGCCGTGCATGATCGTGCCGCCTCTGACTCCCGCGTTGAGGGCGATATCCATTACCTCTCCCCCCATGCCGCGATCCACAATTACCGTCAATTTTTTAAACATATCTTTTTTATCCTCTTTATCTTCGCCCTCGGTTGTTTTTACAATGACTTGCCTGCCGTTTTCGGTCATGCTTGCAAGAACTACCGGTGTAATATAAATTATACCTTTGCCGGGTTCTGTCAGCCCCAACTCTTCAGTGAAATGATCGATCAATTCTTCGGAGCGTTCTTTTGTCATCAGAAAATTTAAGATTTCTTTTTTCTGATCTTTGATCCCGAGCAGTTTCAGTATGGCGCTGTTGACCGTGCCTTTGCCGATAATCGTTATCCCGCCGTAAATGCCGACTTCTTTGACTATCTTTGAGCATTTCCGGCATTCTTCTTCGCCAAGGATCAAAGTCATCACTACCAAAGGTTTGTTTGTTATTATTTTACCTTCTTGTCTGTTCATTGCGACCTCCGTTAGGCAGACCGGTTTCCGGCGCTTCTTTTAGAAGCTTTGCGTAATTTGAACTGATAAAGGGCGCCGAGTATTTCAATCGCTATTATCGGCATCATCGCGACAATTGCGATCATACCGAATCCGTCCGCCACCATATCGGCTGTCGGCACCTCGGCGGCTATCCCCTGCACAAAGGCAAGGGAAAAGGTGGCGGTCATCGGTCCCGAAGCGACGCCGCCGGCGTCAAACGCAACGCCTACAAACAGGTCGGGAACAAAGTAAGCAAGTATAACTGCGAGAGCAAATCCCGGCAGGATATACATCCACAGCTGCAGACTAGGTATAAGGATTCTCAGAGTGGACATGAAAATCGACATGCCCACGGCTACCGAAAGGAAGATGAGTACCAGCCTGCGATTAACGGAGCCGCCCGTGATATCTTCAACCTGGTGGGTCAGCACTATAACGGCAGGTTCGGCAAGGACCGTGGTAAGACCGAGAAGCAGCGAAACCAAAAGCACGGGTATTTTCGAATCCATCACAGTAAGTTCTCTGCCGAGCCTGACACCGACTTCCATAAATCCGCCGTTGACACCCAGCAGGAACACCACAAGACCGACATATGTCAGGATTATACCGCGCACTATGACAAATACTCTTTTTTTGTTGTGTTTGAATGAAACAATTTGAAAAACTATATACATCACTACGATCGGAAGCAGTGACAAAAAAGATTCAAAAGCAAGCGCGGTCAGCTTTGAGACATATATTTCAAGCAGATTTCCCTCCGTTACGGCGGCTTCCGGCAGGCTGCCGTTAAGTTTTCCGATATCAAGGAAAATTCCTGCGGTAAGAACACCGAGTATAGCGCCGGAGGATGAAATGCCGACCAGTCCGAAGCTGTCCGCTTCGCCGACCTTGCTGTTTTTCTTTATAGCCGATACTCCTGCGGCAAGCGCGAGCATAAACGGAACGGTTATGGCGCCCGTAGTTGCGCCGGATGCATCAAAAGCTATCGCAAGAAAATCCGATGTCGAAAAAAGAGATAATATAAATATCAGACCGTAAGCGGCAGTGAATACATACTTCAATCTCACGCCTTTCAGAATGCGCAGCATACCGAGGGTCATCATAATTCCGAGGCCTATCGAGACCACGACCACCATGAAAATATTGTCAAATTTCCCCGAAGTAACGGCATCCACCTGTTTTGCAAGAATATGCAGATCCGGTTCGGCAAATGAGATGAAAAATCCCAATATCAGACTGACGGTTATGAGAATCGCATAGCTGTTCGAGTGAGCAAGAGTATTTCCGATACCCTGACCGATAGGTTCAAGACCCAGGTCGATGCCGAAAAGAAAAACCGTTAAGCCGATGATTATCAAAACAGATCCTATAAGAAAAGCAATTAACGCATTTGTTGCCAGGGGAGTAATGGTAAAGTGAAGGCCTAAAACAATAACTACTATCGGCAAAACAGATGCCAGGACTTCTTTGAATTTAGCTGTTAATACACTCATGAAAAACCACCGCTATCATATTGAAAAACATTTTGATAAATAATAAAGACGTATTCACCGCTCGAAAACCTGATATCGTGCAGTCTGATTAAATTATTCTACCACCAAAATCATAAAATGTCAAGCAAACAAATTATTTCAGCTATCTGAACTATAGATGTCGTTTATGAATCGATATGAGGACAGGATATTTGCTTTTTTTAAGTTCAGGCTGGCGGTTTTTTATTTTATTTTAAGAACCGATTTATTTACCGATTACTATTGACATAAAATAAAAAATAATGTAGAATAATACTTAAGTAGTATAAACCACTATAATTAACATACGAGGTATTTTATGTTTTGTAAAAATTGCGGCGCAGCGTTGCCGGACGGATCGAAATTCTGCGGAGCCTGCGGGACGCAGCAGGATGCGGCGGCTCCGGCTTCTCCGGTAGCATATCAGGGAGGGATGAATACATTGGATTTCACTATTTTCGGGGGAAACTTCCCCGCGGTAACCATTAAGCTCGGAGCAGGCGAGAGTATTTATACCCAATCCGGCGGTTTGTCATGGATGGACAACGGAATCATAATGGAAACGAACATGAAAGGCGGGTTTTTAAAGGGTCTCGGGCGGATGTTTGCCGGAGAATCGCTTTTCATGGCCACCTTCACGGCGACAGCTCCCGGTCAGGAACTGACAATAGCCTCTTCTTTCCCCGGAAACATTTTGCCGCTGGATTTGACGGGAAGAACAATCATAGCTCAGAAGGCGGCATTCCTGTGCGCGCAGCCGAGCGTTGAGCTGAGCGCATATGTTACCAAGAGTATCGGCGCGGGACTTTTCGGCGGAGAAGGATTCATACTTCAGAGGCTGACAGGCGCCGGCTACGCATTCCTTGAGATCGACGGAAGCCTTGTCGAAAGAACGCTTGCCCCCGGCGAACAGATAAAAGTTGACACCGGCAACGTCGCAGCTTTCGAAGAAACCGTGGTTTATCAGGCCGAAATGGTTAAAGGGTTCAAAAACATTCTGTTCGGCGGCGAAGGATTGTTCCTTACCACGCTTACCGGACCCGGAAAAGTCTGGCTGCAGACCATGACCATGCCTAATTTTGCTAAGCGCATAATTCCGTATCTGCCGTCACGGTCATCCGATTAAATCCGGAAACGGCTGTACCGCATAAATCGCAAAAAATAAAAACCGCTCCCATCGCAGCTGACGCTTGAAGCGCTCAAGACGGCTCCGGGGGAGCGTTTATTTTTGAAAAAATCAATTTTAATCTACATAAAACTCCTCGAAATCATCCAGCCTTATGCAGCCGAGCGGCAAACCGAACCCGGCGCCGCAGTCGATTGCAATGTGTCCGAACCCTCTGTAAATCCGTCCTCTGTAATCATCGCCGATATTAAATGTCGGGGTGTGCCCGGTTATTAGGTATGCATCGTTGAAATATCGTTTTGTATAGTCGGGACGTTCGCTCACAAGCTCAAAAACCGATTGCCCGGACAGCGGAAGATGCCGCTTTTCAAAAGGAATTCCGCCGTGCGCAAGGATGAAGCGATTTCCGGCGGCTTCAAGTGTTTCATACGGCAGAAATTCATCGAGATAATCAAGCGCCGCCTCCCGGCTTTCCGCCGACAGCTTTGAAAATCCGTCAAGCGTGGATTTCCCGCCGTCCATCCGCCACATCGCGAGTATGTCGAGCAATTCGGGGGGGAAGATGGTTTGCGTAATTGTCTTCCGTAATCTCTGTGTTGAGTTTTTTCAGAAGAAGCGCCGCCGTCAGATCATGGTTGCCGATGACGGGGAAGACGTTCATCCGCATACTCATGTCACAAAGCAGCTCCATCGGCTGCGGCCCCCAATCGACAACATCGCCTAAAATATACAGATCGTCATCATCGTTAAAACCGATCCTGTCGAGCATTTTCAGATATTTGCGATAGTGACCGTGCAGGTCGGACATGACATAGGTCAATGTAAGCTCCTTTTATATTGATTCGCAGCGGATAATAGATCGACATCGCAATATCAGACCATTATTTTTCAGCCGGCTCGATTTCACCGGCTTCTTCATTCTCCTTACGTCTGTATCGCAGATAATCGCCGGCAAGGCCGATCAATATCGAAATAAGCGAGATCGAGCTGCCGATTATGCCCGGTATTGTCATATGTATAATACCGTAAATAAGCCAGAGAATCTGCGCCGGTATCGCCAGCAGCCGAACCTTCAGCGGATCGGAGCACCAGAAGCTTACAACGGCAAATGAAGTGCCCGCCATCGGAAGCAGACTTTGCGGACCTTCCCAGGTCAGAATGCAGGAAAGCCAAGTCAGAGCCAGAAAGACATAGAGCCAGACCCTGGAAGAAGCCCATTTTTTCTCTTTGAAGTAAAAAACCGTCTCCCGCCCGATCGCCATTATATTAAGCGCCGCGCCCGACCAGCCGCCGATGAGAATGTAATGTGTTGCCCAAAGCACATCGTTGCTCAGCTTTGTCGCAAGGATAACCTTACGGCTTTTTGATATATAGACAAAAAGAGCCAGCGAAACGGCAATGTAGCCGATAATTTTTGCAATAAGCGCCAGTGTTTCGGAATTCATTGTAATGATTACCTGTATTTTAAATGTTTTCTATTAATTTTACCATAAATCCGGATATTTAGCAATGGAAAAAACCGCGATTTTGCGCCGCGATGTATTTTCGGTATTGACATTCGGGATAAAACAAGATATAATTCATAAAACTATCAAAAGAAAGGATGATTTATAATGCAGGTGCTTGCCATAGGCAACAGCTTTTCTCAGGATGCTTCGACTTATCTGCATAAGATAGCGGGGAGCGCGGGAAAACAAATCGATATAGTCAACCTCTACATTCCCGGCTGTCCGCTCGAGCGGCATTTCCGGAATATGATGAGCGATTCAAAAAGCTACGAGCTTGAAGTAAACGGGACATATACCGGCTTTCCGGTATCGATGAAAGAGGCGCTGCTTAACCGCCGCTGGGATGTCGTGACGATTCAGCAGGCGAGCCATATGTCGACAAAATGGGACAGCTACTCGCCGTATATCTCCCCTCTTGCCGAATATATAAGAAAGCTCTCGCCCGGCTCCCGCCTGGCGGTTCACCAGACCTGGGCATATGAAGAAGGTTCCGAGCGATTATGCGTAATGATGGGATATGAAACCCAGCAGCAGATGTTCGATGCGCTTGAAAGCTGTTACCGCCGCGCAGCGGACGAGATATCCGCCGACCTGATAATACCTTCAGGCGCGGCTTTCCGGGAGCTTGTCAAAGAGGGAATATCGCCGGTCTACCGCGACACTTTCCATGCCTCCCTCGGCATCGGCCGGTATGCTCTCGGTCTTGTCTGGTACCGGGCGCTGACGGGAGGAGACGTCTGTGACACATATTTTGACGCGCTCGCGGAACCCGTCGATCCGGATACGATAAAAGCAATAAAGGAATGTATCGGCAGAATCAGATGACTGAGACAAAATCTGCCGTCCGCAGCCATTGGCTGCGGACGGCGTTTCTGTTTTAATTTTGCGGCGGGACGGCGCTCAGGGAGTTCCGTAAATTTCCTGTTCGATCGTGAAGTATCTGCCGAGGCGGTATACGCGAAGGAAGACAAATTCACCCTCCGGATAATCGGAAAGAGCCGCGCTGAGTTCTTCCGGAGTTCTGATCATCGTCACCGGGGTCCCGTCATCCATCTCCTCTTCCGAATCGGCGACTGCTGTGATTATGTCATTCATGTAAAGCTCGGATTTTGCTTTTGCGGAGGTCACCAGCACCCCGCTCGGCAGTCCGTAGCAGCGGGACATGTCGGAAGTGGTGGCGGTACATTCGGCGCCTATCTTCTCTATTGAAGTTTCGGGCGCCGCTTTGGCTTCGCAGGCGATCTCGCTGAAGGAAGCCGCCGTAAATCCGGTTGTTGAAGCAGCCTCATAAGTTTGCTGTTTTGCGCTTCTTTTCGAAGCTGAAAATCCGTATATCGGAATCTCTGTTAAAATCCCGTTAAACACAGCCAGAGCTATGCCGGCAAAGCAGATCATGCAGAAGAAACTTACCGCCTGGGTGGCGCTTCTGAGCTTGGCTGCCTTTAAATCTCCGCGCCTGGTCTTCTGATATTCGTCGTAAACCCAGCGGTAACGGCAGCCGCCGTAGGAGGCTTCTCCCCGGCAGCCCGGATTTTCGGCGCATGCCTTTGCCTGCGAATCTGCAGAGCTGTATATATTTGGGCAGTTATCTGCCGGATTGATATCTGTATTACGCAATTTCTGTCCTTTCAGTCGTATCGACGGCTCTGCGGCATTCCGGCGTGTCCGCGGTATTATCGCGGCGCCGCACATAGGAATACCTTCGGTATCTTATTGCGCTGCAAGTTGAAGAATATCTTCATGTTAAATGATATCAAACCGGTTTGAACAGGATAATCCGATTTTGTATATTATTTTTAATGTCTTTGTAAATTCGGGCTTTACATCTCGGTAAAACAATGTTTAGCTTGTCGTTTCAGTTTGTGATGTGATTCGAAACAGTTGAGTCACATCAATGTTTCTTGATGCGGTTTAATGTGTATTGTCACTGTATTATTGCGGTTCTGCCCGCCGGGCTTTTTGCGGCCGAGAGGGTGAAGACAAACTCACAGTATTCGCCTTGAATGCTCTTTACCCATATCTCTTCGTGATGCGCGTCGATTATCGTCTTCGAAATATACATCCCGAGGCCAACGCCGCTCTTGTCAATGCCGCGGCTTTTGTCGCCTTTATAGAAACGGTCGAAGACATAGGGAAGATCCTCTTCGGGTATCCCTATCCCTTCATTGTATACCGAGACATAAACTTTTTTCTCCTTTTGAAGTATGGTTACCCGGTATTTTCCGCCTTCATCGGAAAACTTTATGCCGTTGTCTGCGATGTTGTAGAAAATCTGATAAATCGCGTCACGGTCGGCGGAGACATACATGTTGTCGGAGTCGGAGATAAACTCGACATCCAGCTTTTTTGCGTCGATCTTGGTTTCAAAACTTATGAGGATCTGCCTCGCCATTTCGCAGATATCAAAAACGGTCATATTGAACTTCCGAACACCGCTTTCGATATGCGAGATATCCAGCAGCTGCTGGACAAGTCTCGAAAGCCGCTTCGTCTCGCTTGAAACGATCCGCAGATAGTGTTCATGCTTGTCCGGCGGGATAACCCCGTCGATTATATTGTCGACAAACCCGGAGATGGTAGTCATCGGGGTGCGCAGGTCGTGGCTGATGTTTGCAAGGAAAGTTCGGCGGCTGTTCTCTATATTGTTGAGCGAACCGGCCATATTGTTGAATGCGGTGGCAAGTTCCGCGACCTCGTCCTGACCTATAACGGGAACTCTTTCGTCAAAGTTGCCGGAAGCAAAGCTGCGGGCGGCTTTGCTCATATCTTTGAGCGGACTGATTATCTTGTCGGATATGAAATATACGGCGATAAGCGTCGCAAGCGATATCCAGAGAAAAGTCATTATTATCGTTTTAACAAGATTATCAATCAAAATATTCAGCTTGGCGCTTGATGTTGAAGTGCAGACTATTCCGAGGACATCGGTATCTGATTCAATGGTCTTGGCGTAAGTGAGGTAACAGTCGTCGAAAAGACCGCCGAGTGTGTTCTGCTGCCTTAAATTGCCGTCAAGAATATCTTCGACAACGACGGAAGATATCGCCTCTCCCGCCGAAACCGGCGAATGACGATCCGTCAGCAGGATGTCTCCGGCAGCATTGGAAATAAATATCGTGGTATCGGGAGAATAATCGGTCAGCAAAGTGAGATACTCGGAAGCATTCCCGGAGTTATAATATATAAACTGACTGAAATCCTCAACTCCCGAGTCGTAAAAAGTCTGGCTCAGGTAAAGCTCCGCAGCCCTTGCGGTCTGCTCCATGGTTCTTTCGCGGTGCTCGATGGAGTAGCTGCGTACAGAGCCGCTGATGACCGCGGCAAGTATAGCGAAGCTGATAAGGATTATCAGCATGAAGGCTGTCATGTATTTAGCAAACAGGCTTTTAAACATGTCGATTATCCCTTCTTTCGCAAAGTATCATATCTTTTTCGCATGCAACCGATACCGTAAAAAGGA
>DUUJ01000054.1 GCA_012841635.1 Clostridiales bacterium
GGTATAATTGTTTTGGTCCATAGTGATGATTCCTTTCGAATTGTTGTTTGGTCAACTCAATTCTACCATAGAATCTTCGCTATGGATATACTTTTTTACTATTGCATCTTCATTTTACAATCTGCGATTATATAAAATAAATTGTTCATCTGTATTTACATCCGATGAACGGATATAAAATTTTGAGTAAATTGATATAAAGGCGTTATTCCTTTGGGCAAACCGAACAAAAAAGGCGCCGTGTAAACGGCGCCTGAAACAGAATATTCGTATCAGATCAGCGGAGCCGAGAATATCTCGGTGTATTTCAGCGCCCCGTTCACCCGGTCCGAGCGCATAAGCGAGACCTTATCAACCCGGCTTTTCGCCGGCTGCGGCGCCGTATCCGCTCTGCGCGGCGCCGACACCTCCCGCCCGAGGGTGATGTGCGGGGTAAAGCGGCGGTCGACGTCAAATCCGACAGCAATAAGCCCGGATGTCAGGCGGGAGGAAAGCTCGGAAAGTTCGGAAGCTCCCTCTCCGATCCCTACCCACCTTATATCCCCGCTCCCGCGGCGGAAGTGCCCCTGCTCGCCGAGTGATATGTCAAATGCCGGAGTTTGCGCGGCAGCATCGGTCATCACGGCGGAAATATCGTCGATCCTGTCCGTCTCGCCGATAAAGGCGAGGGTCAGGTGAAGATTGGCGGCTCTCGTGAAGTTGCCTTTTGAGGAAACCGCCCGCAGCCGCCCGATCGCGTCGATCAGGCTTTCCTTCATTTCTTGGTCGAAATTGACGGCGATAAACAGTCTCATTTAATATCGCTCCGTTAATCAGATTTTGCTTGAATCTACGGGATAGCGGAATCAGAACTCCACATGAACCTGAGCAATCTTCCACTTCGGCAGCTTGAAGCTGACCGCGCCGCGGCTCGGCTTGAGTGTCGAAAGCTCTTCCTGCATCAGATTGACAAGAGATGCGGACTTCGGGGTCTTTGCGAAGGTCAGTTTTATGTCGGTGTCGTTTCCGGTGTATTCGCCTACGCGGATGAGCAGTCTGCCGTCGTCGGAGGTGTCGACCGAAGTGATAACGGCGGTGGAAGCCGAAACACCGAGCAGGGTTCCCTCCGGCTTAAGCGTACCCTTGTGAGCAGAGGTCGGAATGAATCTCAGAGGACGGTAGAACGCCATTGTCTGTTCCTGAAGCGCCTTTGTGCAGTCGGATCCGACGGTGACATAGAGATTTATCGTATGAATCGCGCGCTCCGGATAAGGATCGGGATAGGCGGGAGTATGAATCAGCGTGCTGTAAAGGGAACCGCCGTACATACGGTATCCGTATTTCGAATCGACGGAGAGTCCTACGCAGCGTCCCGAGTCGTCGGCAGACTTGGCGGCGATATAGGTCTGGCAGGCAATGTCGTGGTTCGCCGCCTTGCGGGTTATGGTACCGCCGGGAATGTCGCAGATGGCGGTGTCCGATTCATATGCATAAGGCAGACGGAAGCAGAGTAGCGGCATGTATTCGCCGGTCGATTCCTTCCAGTCGACTTCAAGCGAATATTTCAGCGCGCGCGCGTATTTTGCAAGGGAAACATTGACCCTGACGGTTGAATTCAGCACACTGGCTTCGAAGCGTATGCCGCGGAGCAGATCGCCGTGTCCCCATCCGCTTATATTGCGGAGTTTTGTCACCGGATGCGCGGAGAGGGCGGTGCCGATTACCCATGCGGAGCCGTTGGTCTGAGTATCGACCTGAACAAGTCCGGCTCTCTCGCCGGCTTTGATCATCTCGGCGCCGGTTTCCTTATCTATCAGAGACGTAAGGGAGCCGTCGTGGATGTCGAATTCGGCTCTGATATACTCGTTTTCGAGTATGAATTCGTTTATAAACCCTTGCGTGGTTTCGCCGGAGAGATAAACCGGGTAGCGATCCGGCTGCTTTTCTTTAAGCACAACGGTCGTGTATCCGTATGCGGGAGTTTTGACGTCTACCAGGATACGGAAGAATTTGTGATCCCAATACTGCTGAAGCCCGCCGTCGATAAGAGCGAAGGGCAGCGGTTTTCCTTCGTGATCTTCGATTTTGATCTGGCGCATATCGCCGGTCCAGTCCCATACGGTGAGCTCTACGGGCTCGCGGCGCTCAGTAGCGGTTGAGTTGAAGACGTTGAAGATTCTCGTTCTGCCGACTCCGCGTTCCGGGTTCGGAACGCCCTGGTAACGTTCGATGCCGAAGCCGACGCCGGCGCCCTCTGACTGCGAGAAGGCGATGTGGTCCGGATTTTCCTCAACCTTGATGCCGGAGGTGTCGATCTTGTCGGAAAGTTCTCTCAGCGCTTTCGAGGCTGCGCTGTTGGCGATGGCAATCGAATCCTGGTACAGCCCCATGGCATGTTCGCGGGTATCCTGAACACATGAACCGGTCAGAATATCATGGAAGTGGTTGAAAAGAATCTGTTGGCTTGCCTTTTCAAACTGCGCCGGCAGATATTTCTTGGTCTTGCCGGATACCATCGCCGAGAGGGCGGAGTAATAGCGTCCTTCGTAAAGGGCGTTTTCGGCTCCGCGGTTGGCGCGCTTAATGCGGCTCTGAGTGGTGTAGCATCCGTCGAATATATGGTTCAGTTCGCGGTCGATTACGGGCAGCTTATCGCGAACCGACTCGGCTTCACGGAAAAATTCGCGGAAGGTACCGAATTTGACGGTCGGATAAATCGGATAATCCTTCAGCGTAAGCGCGATCTCAATATCGCGTCTGGTGGGTCCGCCGCCGTGGTTTCCGACGCCGTAAACTATAAGTCCGGTCTTGAATCCGGCGCACTTGCGGGAAATGTCGATAAGTCCCACGGCTATCGCCGGAGTTATCGCTGAGTTGTACCAATACTGTTCGCGGTACATCAGAAGCTCTTCGCCGGAAAGGGAACGCATGCGGTAGAGCGCGTAGGGCTGGTCGCAGGCGCGGCAGTGGTAGTAATATTTTACGCTTCCGAAGGTGTCTATCTCGGGAATCTGGGCGCTGTGGCCGAAGGTGTCGGGGGAGAAGTCGACTTCGAGGGATTTCGGGTCGATATCCCAGTGCTTCTCAAGATAATCGCGGGTGTATTTGATATGGTCGAGCAGGGAAGTCGTCGACGGCATATTCTTGTCGGTTTCAACCCAGGCGGTCGCGGTAACTTCCCATCTGCCTTCTTTGATGCGCTTCTTGATTTCGCGCATCATCTCGGGATCAAAGTCTTCGACTATCTTGTAAACCGAAGCCTGCGACTGAGAGAAATGGAATTCCGGATACTCATCCATCAGATTGAGCACGGTTCGGAAGGTCGCGAGGGTTGCCGCGACGGTTTCCTGCCAGCTCCACATCCAGTTCATGTCGATATGCGCATGGCCGCAGAGGATCAGCTTATAGCTTTTCGCTTCCTCCGCCATAGGCATAAGCAGCTGCTCCGCCGCTTCCGCCGCTTTGAAGGTAATAACGCCGTTTTCCTTGATTTCGGCGGTCAGGAAGTCAAGGGCGGAATTGATTATATCGCTGTAGGCGTTCTTTTTTTCCTCATTCAGCCTCAATGCGAATTCAAGCTCAGCCAAGATTCTGGTTATCGTGCTGTTCGGAGGAGTGATATGCATCTGCGCTTCGCGCGGCATGCCGAAGGTGAATTCGAAACCGGTCTTTTCCCGATTTCCGCCGACGGCGGTTTTAAGCGCCGTAAATTTTGCAGCTAAGTTGCTCATGGTTTACCTCTTTTCTGTGTTTTTTATCTCGGGATTTTTAAAATACTGATAATAACCGCATTTTAACATTCCGTTCCAGACCGGCCGCACCTTGTCGGCGCGTCGGCCGTAATAACTCTCGAATTCTTCGCAGCTGGTAAGGATATATATCTGCCAGCGCCCGAGAGTTGAGAAATGTTTCCCCATATCGCGGTAAAGTTCCCTTGCCCTCTCTTCGGTCCAGAGTCTTTCTCCGTAAGGCGGATTGCAGACTATCGTCCCGCGCCGCCCGCCGGTTTCGATTTTAAGCGCGTCCATGACAAACGGCTTTACGATATCCGAAACACCGGCTCTTTTTATATTTTCCTTCGCAAGCTCGATGCAGTCGGGATCGATGTCGGATGCAAAACACTCAAACGCGGTTTCCTTCTTTATCGCGGCTTTTGCTTCTTCCCGTGCGCGGCTGAAAAGTTCCTTTCCGAAAAACGGCCAGCTCTCCGCCGCAAAGTTCCGGTTAAGTCCCGGGGCGGTTCCGGTCATCATCAGCGCCGCTTCGATGGCGATGGTTCCGCTGCCGCAGAAGGGATCCCAGAAGAGCACCTCTTCCCTCGGCCTTGCAAGCGAAGCGATTGCCGCGGCGGTTGTTTCCCTGAGCGGAGCCATCCCGCCCTCTTTCCGATATCCGCGCTTGTGCAGCGGCTCTCCGGAAAGATCAAGCATCAGCGCCGCCGAGTCGTTTAATATAAAAAATTCTATCTGATATTTCTTTCCGGTTTCCGGAAATCGCTCGAGACGATATCTGCTTTTGAGCCGCTCGACCACAGCCTTCTTCACTATCTTCTGGCAGTCGGGAATAGAATAAAGGGCGGATTTTATGCTGTGTCCTTTCACCGGAAAGGCGTCGTCCCGGCCGATATACTTTTCCCAGCAAAGCGCCTTGGTTCCTTCGAAAAGCGCGTCGAAGCTCGGCGCGTCAAAGCGTCCGAGTAGCAGATAAAGCCGTTCGGCGAACCGCGTATTTATATTGAATCTCGCGGCTGCGCTCTCGTCGCCCTCGAAATAAACCCGGCCGTCAAGCGTCTCGGTCCTTTTATAACCGAGATCATCGATCTCCCGGCCGACCATGCCCTCAAGGCCGAAAAGACAGGCTGCGGCGTAATTAAGTGTCATATATTCCTTGTTATCTTTGAAAAAACAGGGATTTTGCGAAAAATCCCTGTTTTGAATCATATTGTCTTGATTTAAAACGAATTATTTGATAATATTTGCAAGAACGGTAGCGAATTCATAGCGCGGAGCCGCAGCCGTCGGTTCGAACTCGAGGTCATAGAAGAGGCCGTTTTCGACAAAGCTGATAAAGGCGGCGCGGTAGATGGCGGCATCCTTTATGTTCTTGTGGTTGCGGATCTGTCTTATCGTATAGGTCCCGGCGCTCTGCGGAGAGCGGATCTTATTATTTGCGCGGAGAATCTTGTAGGTCACATAAACGAAATCGTTGTAAGTGAGCGCTTCTTCGGCACTGAGAGCGTCTGCGTTTTCGATATTTGCCTTGTCGATATCGCATCCTATTGCGGCAAGCGCGGCGATAAGCTCGTCATATGTGAAGCTGCCCTTCGGATCGAAGGTTGAGCTGTTCTGGATAACTCCCGCAGCGACAAGCTTGGAAAGGGACATGCCGAGTCCGTCATAGCCGCGGATATCCGAGAAGTTTGTTACCGGAGATACCACGTATTTATAGGTTATAACCTCGGAGGCGATATAGTCGGAATAAAGCACGACGGTTCTGAGCACGGTGTTCTTCGTGATCGTTATCGGCCCCGTATAGCGGTAGCTGCCGGCGTTCGGAATCGAGCCGTCAAGAGTGTAATATATCGTACCGCCGCTCGTCTGAGTTGAGAGAGACACCTTGGTTCCGGCTTCGACCGCTCCGGAGGGGATCGACGCTATGCCGGGGCGGCAGCGATGGTATTTATAGATATAATTTGAATAGTAGTCGCGGTAGTAAATCGAGTTGAGGTAAGCGATATAGTTGTCGTAATCGGAGAAATCCCAGGATGACGGGAACAGATAGTAATTATAGATATACTTCAGATATTCCGCATAGGTCATCCCGTAGTAATACTCGGTCGGATAAGCAGAGGTAAATGAATGTACGTGGGAAGTGCAGTCCGGGCAGTAGTAGACGCGGCAGATCGGGCAGTATACATACTGTTTCATATGGAGCGGGCAGACATAGCTCGTATAGGTGTATGTGGGAACCAGCGCTTGCGGATAACCCGGGGTGTAGTTCCACCACCACGGCGTATAAACCGGATACGACACTCCGTCGATTATGTATTCCGAGGTGTGATATTCACAGTTTGCATAGGGGTCGTAATAATACATTCCGTAGTAGTAAGGATACGGAGGGTAATATGTCGGGGGAGCGATATACTTCGGAAGCGTGATTGTCGGGTCGGAGCCGACATACTCGATATAAGGATATGAGATAATGCCGCTGGAAGCCGAATCGATCTTTCCGGTAGAGGTGATATAAAGCATTCCGTTGATATTGAGACGGCCGTCTACCTTAAGATCATCTTTAATTGTCAGCGTGGTGTTTGCCGTCATGGTTATCGTAACATCGCCGGGGATTACCGTGTCTTCCGTTACGGATACCGAATAAGGAACCGTGACCATTTTTGACGGCGAAGCTTTTGCAAGGTTAACCCAGTAAGAAAGTTCTCCGGAAGATGCGCCGCCCGCAAAAACGTTGAGGCTGAGCAGGCTCAGGATGGTTAAAGCGGCTAAAATAAACGCCGCCAATCTGTTTTTCATAAATTTCCTCCTCATCAATAATTATAAGTCAAAGTTAAATCGCAATGTTTTACAATCTAATTATATCACCGCATCCGGGATTTGTCAATACTGTCGGCGGTTTTATGCCTCGATTTAACACAAAATTAAACGAAATCGCCGTCAAAATTCTCTTTAGGCAAAAAAAATATGAAATATGAATCTTCTTTAATTTCTGTACATCTATTTTACTTGACATATTTAATTTCAAGTGGTAAAATGTTTGTAATATCTTTGACAATATTGTGTAAAACAAGTGAATGTCGTCCGCAGGGAGGTTAAAATGCCGGTCATTTCTCCGGGACCCTATACAAAAACTCTCATAATCGGCGAAGAAGCCAAAAAAAACGCCTGTAAATTTTTCTCGGAGGAATTTTCCTCAAAAAAAGGGCTTGTCGTCTGCGACGAAAACACCGAATTCATCGCCGGCCGCGATTTTCCCGATCTTCCGCGCATGACTTTTGAAGGCGGTGCCGTTGCAACCGATATAAACGGAGACGCCGCCGCGCTCAGGCTTTCGGAGGGCGGATTCGGCTTTGCCGTCGCCTGCGGTTCCGGATCGATCAGCGATATAACCCGCTATGCCGCGGCAAAAGCCGGGATTCCTTTCGTGTCTTATCCGACCGCCGCTTCGATGGACGGTTTTGTTTCATCGGTTGCGGCAATGACGATAGACGGCCGCAAAGTCACCCTTCCGTCAAAAGCTCCGGTCGCGCTTTTCGCCGATCCGTCGGTGTTTTCATCGGCGCCGCTCAGGCTTACCCTCTCCGGCGTCGGCGATATTTTGGGCAAGTATATAAGCCTTTTCGACTGGCGAGCCGCGCATTATCTAATGGAGGAAGTTCTGGACGACAAACTGATTGATTTAATAAACCGCGCCATCGACAAAATGCTCGCCCTTGACCCCGAAGACGCAGGATTTTCCATAGCCGTTATGGAAGGCCTGGTTATGACCGGCATGACGATACAATACCACGGCTCTTCCCGCGCGGCGTCCGGCGCGGAACATCATCTCTCCCATCTCTGGGAAATGCACTGCATGTCGGAGCCGACAGACGCTCTGCACGGCGAAAAGGTCGGAGTTTCCACCCTTATCGTCCTCGAGCGCTACAAATCGGTGCCGGATGAAGACCTCGCGGCGGAATATATAAAACCCGAGTTTACAAGGGAAAATCTCTTCCATATCTACGGCTCGCTTACCGACGGCATAATCGCGGAGAACACTCCGGATCCGCTCGCATCGCTGACAAGAGAGAAGATAAAGGCGGCTCAGCCGGAGATAAACCGAATGGTAAAGGTGCTTCCGGATACATCGGCTCTCCGGGATTATATGAAGAAGATCGGCGCCTTGACAACCCTTGACGAGATAGGGCTCGAAAACACCGCCCGATTCAAAAATCTTTCGATGAAATACGCGCCGTATGTCCGACGCAGAATAACTCTGCTTAAAATTCTCAACATAAAGGACTGAGCGATGGGACTTATCTCCCGGTTTTTCTGGCCGGATATCCGCTTTAAAAATATATACGAAATCACCCCTCAGCTGCTGTCGGACTGCGGCATCAGAGCCGTAATTTCGGATATAGACAACACCCTCGTCACCTACGACGATCCGTCCCCGACCCCGGAAGTGCGGCGTTGGCTTAAGTCAATGGAAGATGCAGGGATAAAATTCGCGTTTGTATCGAACAACAGCCGGGAGAGGGTAGAGACGTTCTGCGAAGGCATGGACTGCTGTTTTTTCGCCGACTGCGGAAAGCCGTCACCCAAACATATTCTTGAAGCGCTCAGGCAGATGGGTGAAGACAAAGCAAACGCGGCGCTTTTGGGGGACCAGCTTTTTACCGACGTGCTGGCGGGAAAACTTGCCGGAATAAGAACCATCCTCGTCGATCCAATAAAAGACGTAATGACCCCGCCATTCAGATTCAAGCGCGCGCTCGAAAAGCCGATACTTGCGGCATATGAGCGGCATATTTCAAAAAACAGGAAAAAAGGATAAATATAAATGACTCCACGAAAAACCGCCGTCTTCGGTCCAGCCGGAAACAGCGACAGCTATAATGCGGAAAAGCATAAAAGCAACGTAGAAGCGCCCGAATGGGTAAAAGCAAAAGGGCTTGACGCTTACGAATTTCAAAGCGGCAACGGCGTCCGCGGCTCCGACGAGTTTTTCGCGGCGGTAGGCGCCGCGGCGGCCGAAGCGGGGATACTTCTTTCCCTTCACGCGCCGTATTATATCTCCCTTTCCGGCATCGACCCGGAAAAACGCTTGGGCAGTCTGAGATACATCCGCGAAAGCCTCAACGCCGCGGCTTTGATGGGCGCGAATATAATAGTCGTTCATACCGGTTCTGCCGCTAAAATCACCCGCGAAGAGGCGATGGATCTCGCCCGCGACACCCTCACGATCGCCCTCGAGGAAATTCCCGACAACGGCGTAATTATAGGACTTGAGACGATGGGCAAGCAGAACCAGCTCGGAACACTGGACGAAGTCATCGAGCTATGCAAGCTTTCTCCCCGTCTCGCGCCGGTGGTTGATTTCGGCCATATCAACGCATATAACGTCGGCAATTATTTCAACAACGAAGATGATTACCTCCGCGTTTTCGATAAGATATCAGCCGAATTGGGCGCAGACGCGGCGATGAATCTGCATTGTCACTTTTCAAAGATCGAATATACAAATAAAGGCGAAAAAAAGCATCTTACCTTTGCCGACACCGTCTTCGGCCCTCCTTTTGAGCCGCTTGCGCGGGTCATAGCCGACGAGAGACTGACTCCCTGCATAATCTGCGAATCGGACGGCACACAGGCGGAAGATGCGCTTGCTTTCAAAAATATATATAAAGAACATATAAAGGGGGACTGAAATGGACAATGCGAAAAAGATACAGGCGGCGCTGATTGAAAGCGCATCGGCTTTCGACTGTATCCTGGTCAGCAGTCAAGTGAATCAGCGCTATATCACCGGATTTGATTTTGAGGACGGCTATGTCGTCATCGGGCGCGATTTCTGTGTGCTGCTGACCGATTCAAGGTATATAGAAGCGGCGAAACTAAGCGCCGCCCCCGGGGTTGACGTCAGATGCATGAGCGGCAGCTTCGCGGCAATGCTCGACGGCATCATGTCGGATCACGGCGTAAAAACCGTCGGATATGAAGAAACCCGCATCTCCTGCGCTTCAAAGGACCGACTCGGCGGGCAGCTCTCCGGACGTGAATTCGTACCTACCGACAGGCTTATCGAAAAATGCCGCTGCATAAAAACAGCGGATGAGATCGAACGGATGATAAAAGCTCAGCGGATAGCCGAAGCGGCATTCGACCATATCCTCGGATTCATCAGCCCCGACCGCACCGAAAAAGAGGTGGCTCTTGAGCTGGAATTCCATATGCGCCGCAACGGCGCGGAAAATGCGAGCTTCAGCGTCATAGCGGTATCCGGCGCCGCATCCTCCCGCCCGCACGGCGTCCCGCGCGATATAAGGCTTGAAAAGGGTTTTCTGACGATGGATTTCGGCGCGACATATGAAGGATACATGTCCGATATGACCCGCACCGTCTGTATCGGCCGCGCCGATGACGAGATGAAGAAGATCTACGACACCGTACTTCGCGCTCAGCTTGCGGCTCTCGGCGAGATAAAGGCGGGCGCCGACAACGGCCATGTCGACGAGACTGCCCGCAGCATAATCCGCGACGCCGGTTACGGAGAGTATTTCGGTCACGGTCTCGGCCACGGCGTCGGAATGGAAATTCACGAAGCCCCGAGTCTTTCCTCCGGAGCCAAGGGAGAGACGCTCAAAGAAGGTCAGGTTGTGACCTGCGAGCCGGGAATATACATCGAAGGCCGTTACGGTGTCCGGATAGAGGACACGGGAGCGGTTGTCTCCGGCGGATTCAATAACTTTACGAAGGCTCCGAAAGAGCTGATCGAGTTTTGAAACTTATACGACAGAAAAATGGAAAGATACGAATTAAAGAGATTTATCACTTATGAGCAGTACCTGATACTGCGGACAAGAGTCAGGGCGCTGATGAAAACAGACCCTTACTCGAGACCGTCGGGTGACTATATCGTCTCAAACCTCTATTTCGACGACATTTATGACAGCGCATACAACGAAAAGCTTGACGGCGTCAGAATGCGGAACAAATACAGGATACGCAGCTACAACGGCGACGACAGCTATATAGTCCTCGAGTGCAAAGCAAAGCAGGGGGACAGGATAAACAAGCGGCAGCATCGCATAACCGTCGAAACAATAGCCCGGCTTTACGAAGGCGACATAACCTGTTTTGACGAATATGACAGCGACCTTTGCCGGGAAGTTTCGGCAAAAATGCGTTCCAGCGGTCTTACGCCGAAGGTAGGGGTAATTTACCGGCGGGAAGCATACACATATCCGATATGCGAAACCAGAGTCACCTTTGATATGGATCTCCATGCCGCAAGCGACCTCAGAATGTTCGGCGGCGTTGCCGGCGTGCCGGTGTTTTCACAGCAGCGCGGCATAATGGAAATTAAATACAACGATTTTATCCCGAAGCATATTGTTTCGGTTATACAATCCGACGCGCCCAAGATGGCGCTGTCAAAATACTGCCTCTGCCGCGAGCGGCTGAACGGCGGGATCGAGTAAGCAATTTTAATAAAATACAACATCGAAAGGTTCCAAACATGAAACAACTTATTGACGCCTTCAGAAAAAGTGTTCAGCAGTCAGGTATCCAGCTGGCGCTGTCACCGCAGTTTATCCTCCTCTGCCTTCTGACCGCCCTTGTCTGCACGGCTATCATAGCCGCAGTCTATCGCTTCTTTTACAGAGGCGCATGCTACAGCGCGAACTTCAACATTCTTCTGGTTATGAGCGGCATAGTCACCACTTTTGCGATGATGACGCTCTCCGCCAACCTCGTTCTCAGCCTCGGTATGGTCGGCGCGCTGTCCATCGTCCGATTCCGTTCGGCGCTCAAAGATCCGCTTGACGTCGGTTTCCTCTTCTGGTCGATAACCGTCGGAATCGCCTGCGGCGCAGGTCTGTTCACCTATTCGATACTCTGCACCCTCTTTATCGCGGTTCTGTATATAGTGATGACGCTCATCAAGTCCGGCGTTCACAGCTACCTTCTCGTCATAAATTACGACACCTCCGCTGAAGCGGCGGTTGCGGCTGCCGTAAAAGAGATCGGCTGCAAAACCAAAACCAAATCCTTTACCAGAACCAAAGACAGCTCGGAACTCACCGTCCAGCTTATCATGAGCAAGGAAAACACAACCGTCGCCGATTCGATAGAAAAGGTCAGCGGCGTCAAATCAACCATGCTCGTCGAATACACCGGAGATGTCTGAGCCTGAAAATAGAAATAATACGGCGCCCCGATCAAAGGGCGCCTTTTTATATGCCTAAATTTCTTCTTTCGTTATTTCAACCGTCTTGTTCAGCGCAAACGACCAGAGCAGCAGCTTTGCAACCTTCTTTCCGGATATCCGTTCAAGCGCGGCGCCGTAATAGTTCAGCTGCGTCGAATGTTGGAGTTTCAGAACCGTCTCTCCGTCCCCGGGCTTAACCCGATCGGTCTTGTAATCAAGTATCGTATAGCTGCCGTCCGGATTTTCAAAGAAGCTGTCGATTACTCCCTGAGTCAGTATCTGTTCGTTTTCAAGCTGCCTTTTCAGCTCCTCGTCCTGGGTGAACGGCGCGGCGGGCAGGTCGATGTTGAACCGCATCTCCCGGCGCAGATAATCGGACGCTCGCATCTCCCGGTAAATGTCACTTTCAAAGAATCGCTTTATCGCGGCTTTATCGGCAAGCGCCGCCGTGTGCTCAGGTATGAAACGGTTTTGCACGAGCCGTTCTGTTTCCGCTTCAACGCCCGCGGCTTCGACATTGTCGAAATCGCAGAACTGCATAAACAGGTGTGTAGCCGTGCCGATATCGGCGCCGGTCGGGGAAGTTTCGCCGACAATGAATTTCGGACGCGCCGCGGTTTTGGCGGCGGCAGCTCCGGCAGACAACTCCGGCAGCATATCAAAGCTTTCTTCATTGTCCAGCACTCCGGGATATAACTTCGAAACAGATAGCTTTGACGGCAGCCTCGCCGTGCTTTCATATGGATATTTAAATGAGAAGCGTTTTTCGAACAGCTTCATATACATGCTAACCGCTTCTTCGCTTATCTCAGCCGTGGGAAGCGGCGGGACGGCTTCAACAGGGGTATCGGTTGAGGCGCCGTCGGATATCTGCGGCGGGAATATCTCAAGGTCACAATAATTTGAATATTCCCGGCCAAGCGCAAGCAGTATCCAGGAAAGAAATGTCGAAGATGATTTTATCGCCGCGGGGCTTAAGAATTCCGCCTCGTGCTCAAATCCCCATACCCGTGACGGGGATTTTTTTGTCCCCGCCGTTATGTAAAGCCGTTCTTTCGCCCTTGTCAGGGCGACATAAAGCACCCGCATCTCTTCGTCAATGCTGCGGGCGTTTATTCTCAGGGATGCGGCGCGATACATCGGCGTTTCAAACAATACGAGGTTGTTCTCATCCGGAACCCTCATTACTGCGCCGAGATTATCATTGTCGCCGAGGTCAAGCAGCAGCGCGGCGCGGCTGTCCGATGAGTTCATCATCTTGTCGGCGTTGACAAAGAAGACGACGGGGAATTCAAGCCCCTTTGACTTGTGCACCGTCATCAGCTGAACCGAATCTTCCTTTTCCGGGGCCGCTTCCCGCTCATCCGCCTCCGCCAGCACCTTTTCAAGGTAATTCACAAAGCTGTAAAGCCCCCTGAAAGCGCCGTCCTCAAAACTTCTTGCTTTTTCGTAAAGCTTCATCAGGTTCGCCCGCCTTGCCGCAGAAGCTTCGGCAAGCTCCTCGTCGCTTTCCGACCCGCGAAGATCCAAGATTCCCATCTCGCGGTATATCCGGAACAAAAGCTCGTCAACGGGCATAGCCTCCGACATCTCCCGCCAGCGGTCGATATCGGAAAAGAAGTCAACGCACCGCTGCGCAAGCGAGATTTCACGTTCCTCGGCGTCCGGCGCTTCATTTACCGAAGAAACAAACCGCCGCACCGACCATTCAAACGGATAATACCGCCCGGAAGACAAATCCTCCGGCGCAAAGCGCCCGCGGCGTATCATCAGAAGTTCGTTTAAATTAAAGCCGTAAAGCGGGCTTCTCATCGCCCCGACGAGATAAATATCCCGCCCCGGGTCGTCTATGGTGTTCAAAAGACAGCGTACAAGCTGTATCTCCGGGGTGTCAAAGAACCCGCCGCCGCCCGAATAAAACGTCGGGATTCCGGCGCTTTCAATGGCTTTTATGTATTCATCCGTCCCGCTGTCGCCGGATCGGAACAAAATTGCGATATCTCCGGGAGATACCTTTTCAACTTCGATAAGCCTTCTGATCTCGTCAGCAATATAAGCCGCTTCCGCCTCCCGCGACGACATATTTTCGCCGTCGTCGGAAGAATCGGATTCGCTGTCTTCCGTTTCCGTTTTGTCAGCCTTTGAGCAGAAAATCCGCAGTTTCACCTTAGTATCGTTTTCCGAACCGGAAGCGAAAATAAGGTCGTCTTCGTCAAGATATCCGAGCCGGCCGCTGCCGTTTCGGAAAATCCCGCCGCAGACTTTGTTTGTAAATCGGATGATATTTTCGGAGCAGCGGAAATTTTCCCGCATGAAAATCCCGCGGCTCTCGCTGTCTTCGTCGCCGTCCTTCCATTCATTTCTGTATGAGGCGAAGATATCCGGCTCAGCCCCGCGGAAGCGGTAAATCGACTGCTTGATATCGCCGACCATAAAGCGTCCGCCCGCGCCGACAGCGCGGAAAATCAAATCCTGTATCTCGTTTACGTCCTGATATTCGTCGATGTATATACCGTCGTATCGTGCGGCGATATCCCGCGCGGCGTCGATCGGGGTATCAAAGTTGCCGTCATCGCCGTACAGCAGTTTAAGAGTCAGTCTTGAAAGGTCGGAGAAATCAAGCACCCCGCGCCGAGTTTTTTCGGCGACAAGCCGCTTTGAAAAGGCATCCATAACGGCGGAAAGCCCTCTTATAACAGCCGCGTTCATGCGAAGCTGCGCCCGGATATCTTCCTCGGGATATCCGAAAGCTGCAAAATAATCCTTTTTGAAGAAGTCGTTAAGCTCTTTCTTTTTATCCTTGCACCATTCGAGAAAATCATCCGGTTCCGGCACGCGGCTGCTCTTTATCGCCGCAAGCTTAATCTCGGAGACATACGAATAAATATCGGCAATCTCGGTTTTCGGGTCATCGCAAAGCTCCCAAAGACCTGCCGCGGCATCTCCGCAGTCGTTGAAAGCGTCGTGGTATTTTTTGTAATACGGGTCTGATTCGTCGTTACCGAGCCTAAAAAGCGCCTCGCCGTAAATCTTGGCATAATATTCGGCGGTGTCTTTTATGTAAGCTTTGAGTTCCTTGTCCCAGACAGAGCCTTTAAAGCCGTTTTCCGCCGCTTCTTCCATCGCGTCAGCCGATTTTAAAAGCAAAGCTTTTCCGTCAGGATATCCGGAAAGCTTTATATAAAGGCGGATAAATTCCGCGGCGGCTCTGTCGTCGCGGTCGCGCGCGTAAAGGTCGATGAAGCGGTTAAATCCTCCGAAGAAGCCAAAGGCGGGATACCCCTCCCCGTCGCTTTCCGACAGCTCGTCAAGCGTCTGCTCCATCGCTGCCTCGCGTATCATGGCTGCCTCGTTTTCATCGCTGAGACGGACCCCTGCGGCAAGCCCCAAAGCCTCGAAATTCGACTGCAAAAGCGACCGGCAGAAGCTGTCGATCGTGGAAATTCTCGCCCCCGGCAGGTCGTTTATCTGCCTTGTCAGCCGATTAATCGTCTCTCTGTCGCCTTCGGCTTTTAAAACAGCCTCTTCAAGCGCCGAATGTATCCGCCGCTTGAGTTCAGCCGCCGCCGCCCTTGTGAAGGTGACGACGCAAAGCCGCGACACTTCATGTCTGCCGTCGGTTATACCTTTTATCAGCCTTTGTGTAAGCGTATGAGTTTTTCCCGAGCCGGCGGCTGCGGAGATAAGGATATTCCGGTTTTTGGCTTCGACGGCGGAAAGCTGAGCCTTGGTAAGTTTCGGCATTGTCAATCCTCCGCCCCGTCATCAGACTGCCTTGCCGGGTCGTTCATTCTCCGGCAGACAGGCGAATTCGGGCAAAATTCGCAGAAATAACGCTGGCTGTCAATCATCCGCGGCGATATCGTAGTTTCCCCGCCGCGCATCCTTCGGGCGAAGTCTTTTGTATAGGTGATAACATCGTTACATTTTAGCTTGAATTCTTCTTCCGAAATGACGTTTTTATTCTTTGA
>DUUJ01000007.1 GCA_012841635.1 Clostridiales bacterium
TCGAGAGACTGCTGAAACAGACGGGAGTTTTCCATCAGGACTATATCATAGTCGGACGAACCGGCAAGCATCAAAGTTTTTATCTGAGCCGGATATTCGTCCCAGTTATCTTTGCCTCTGAGCCAGTTAAGCCTGACTGCAAGCCGCTCTTCTACCGAAAGATTGCGGTTATAAACAGCGTCGTATACGATATCTCCGCCGCTTTCTCCAACCGCATCGTAATTATGGGAGTCAGCTATACCGTAATAGATGATATTAAGCGTCTTCTCGCCGAAATCAAGATCGGAAGGGAGGTTGTCGGGAGTGTTTTCACGCGACGGCTCGGTTGACTCCGCCGCAGCCGTAACCGACCCGTTCTGTCCTTCGATGTCTGCGGCAGTATCTACGGCTTTGCTGCCATCACCACATGAAATCAGAGCTGATGCAAGAAGCAATACTGCAATAATAACTGCAATCGGCTTTTTCATGGTTGTTTCCTCTTTATCCGTTTATTTGAAAAAATCAAACTGTATTACAGATTGTCTTTGATATACCTCATCACTTTGGCTGCATATTCGCGCTGTTCCGGATTTATTTCCGACATCGGAAGGCGCGGTGAGCCGACTTCGATTCCTTCAAGCTCGATAGCAGCCTTAAGAGTCTGGAATATGCCCTTTTTCAGCAGCAGATCTACCACAACATTGAGCTTATGCTGAGCGGCGTAAGCGGCAGGCAGGTCGGAACGCTGAACGGCTTCGAAAACTTCTTTTGCAAAACGCCCGGCGATATTATAGGTGGTGCCTATCGCGCCGTCCGTGCCGAGAACCGTTGCGGAGAGAAGGAATTCGTCATATCCCGAGAATATGGTCACATCCGGGAAATCATGGCGAAGCTGCTGTAGGAGGAACATATCCTGAGCGGTGAATTTTACGCCTTTTATATTCGGATGAGCGAAAAGCCCGGCGAAATCCTCTCGGGTAAGCGCAACACCGGTACGGACCGGAATGTTGTAGATAATGAGCGGAATCTTTGATTTGTCCGCAATCCGGCGGTAGTAATCGATGATTTCGGCTTTTGAATACTGGTAATAATAGGGTGAAACGGCGGATATGGCTTTATATCCCGATTGATGTGCGGTATCTGCGAGTGAGTAAACTTCCTCAATGACGTTTGAGCCTATCTGCGCGATAAGATCAATGCGCCCCTCGTTATGTTCCGCGACAGCTTTGATTATGGTACGCTTGTCTTCAAGCGGCATATTGAAGCTTTCTCCGGTTGAGCCGTTGACATAGAGTCCGTCGACTGCCGCGACGTTAATATTATAATCTACGACGGCGTTCTGAGCCTTAATATTCGGACTGCCATTTTCGTCAAAGCAGTTGATGAGCGCTGAAAAAATCCCCTTCATTTAATCATCTCCCTTTGTTTATTAAGCCATTCTGTCGGCCAGTTGAGTTCCGCCCAAAATATGGAAATGCAGATGGTGCACCGTCTGACAGGCGTCGGGACCGCAGTTTGATATAACGCGGTAACCGTTTGCGAGCCCTTTCTGCGCGGCGATTTTCGGGATAACTTCAAATATCTTTGCGGCGAAAACCGAATTTTCGGAGTTCACTTCGTCCATTGAACCAATGTGCTCTTTGGGCACCACCAGAATATGCGTCGGCGCCTGCGGGTTGATGTCGCGGAAGGCGAAAACATATTCGTCCTCATAAACCTTGGTCGATGGAATTTTTCCCGCAATTATCGCGCAGAAAAGACAGTTTTCACTGATTTTCATGATATACGACTCCCTTTTAATTCTCTTCGATTATTTCATCGGGCTCATCCGCCGGCTCTTCCGCTGATTCTTCATCGGATTCGTAGGAAGGTTCGGACGAGTCTTTATGAAGAATGTTATTTACAAGGCTGTCAAAACCGGGATTGAATTTGATATCGAAATGACCGCTCTTGAGACCGGCGACATCGCTGTCCCAGCTGAATTTTTCGATTGCGAACAGAAGCCCGGCTATAGCGCAGATCGCCGATGCGATAAAGTATCTGAACGATGCCCTGTCTTTCCTGATCTTTTGAATCAGAGCGACAATCACAAGCGCAAAAGCCTGGGCTCCGAGCATAATTGCAACGTAAATCTTATATTCGTTTTTTTTCATAATTTAACCTCTTCCGTCGGTCTTTTCTATGTTTTATTGTTTATTTGCTGAACCCGCTGTCAAGCCTCTTTCCGGCTTCAAGCTTTAAGTAAGCGGTAATAAAGCCGTCGATATTTCCGTCCATCACCGACTGAACGTCGCCGTCTTCATAGCCGGTCCGGTTATCTTTAACGAGGGTGTACGGCATAAAGACATACGAACGGATCTGGCTGCCCCATTCGATGTTCGTCTTTGTTCCCTGAATATCCTCGATCTTGTCCAGCTTTTCTCTTTCCTTTATCTCCATAAGCTTCGCCTTGAGCATTTTCATTGCCGTCTCCTTATTCTGGAGCTGGCTGCGTTCGCTTTGGCAGCCGACAACGATGCCGGTGGGAAGATGTACTATACGGATTGCCGAGTCGGTCTTGTTTACATGCTGTCCGCCCGCGCCGGATGAGCGGTGAGCGGAAACTTCTATGTCTTCCGGGCGGATATCAAACTTCATGTCTTCGTCGTCGAACTCCGGCATGACCTCGACCGAGGCAAAGGAGGTATGTCGGCGTCCCGATGAATCGAAAGGAGATACTCTGACAAGACGATGAACGCCGTTTTCGCCTTTAAGATATCCGTATGCATTCTTGCCGGCGATGCGGAGAGTCGCGCTTTTCAGCCCGGCTTCGTCGCCGTCAAGCCAGTCGAGCATCTGGACTTTGTATTTATGATTTTCGCCGTATCGCGTATACATGCGGTAAAGCATCAGCGCCCAATCCTGAGCCTCTGTTCCTCCCGCGCCGGGGTGAAAGCTGATTATCGCATTATGAGAGTCATATTCGCCGGATAAAAGCAGCTCGAGACGCATGTTTTTCTCTTCTTCGACAAGCTCTTTGTATTCGGCTTCTATAACGTCATACTCGTCTTCCTCTTCCTCTTCGATCGCCATTTCGCAAAGGACAATTGTGTCCTCGACACGGGACTTAAGCTCATCGAAATCGCTTACTTTTTCCTTTATGCTTTTAATGTTCTGGAGCAGCTTGCTGGATTTCTCGGCATCCGCCCAGAAATTCTCTACCATTGTCTGTTTTTCAAGCTCAGCCGCTTCGGCTCTCATTTCCTCGACGTGCATTGAATCGCCGAGTTCGATAACTTTTTCTTTTAGTTCGGAAAGCGAACTTTTAATCTCTTCAAGTTTTAATATCAAAATAATTTCCTCCGCAATATTAATTTAAAAAAACAGCAGTTAATATCGCGGTTGTCAGTAAAAAGACCTGAGCGGCTTTTTTATTTCCTTGTTCATCAATAGTTTGTCCTTATGAATTTGAATGTACGGTCCCTGTATAGGCATCGAGTGTCACGGTGGTTCCGCATTTAAGTATCCCCGTCGCGCCCGCCGAACAGGAAATCACCGGTATCGCAAGAGTTTGTCCGACGATGGCAGGATAGGATTCGGGGCCGCCGTGTTCGGTTATGATACCGCTTGCCAGCCGGATAAGGTCGATTATGCTTGAATCCACTTCCGGAATGGCTATTATATCGCCTTCCTTGAAGTTCATGCGAAGCTCCTCTGTATTTTTTCCGACACAGAGATTGCCGCAGACGTTGCCCAGCGACAGTCCTATGCCGTTTATCAGCACGTTTCCGACTATCTGTACCTTAATCATATTCGTCGTACCGCTGATCCCGATGGGAATTCCGGCGGTTATAACTACCAAATCACCGTATGTTACAAGTTTATTATCCATACTTGCTTCTACCGCGCCGTCAATAAGCCTGTCAATGGTATCGACTTCGTCTATAAGGACGGGAGTAACGCCCCAGACAATGTTAAGCTGACGGCAGGTTTTCTCAAGCGGAGAACATCCGATTATCGGAGTATCCGGACGGTATCTTGACGTCATTCTTGCCGTTTGTCCGGATTTTGATACGACTATTATTCCCGCCGCCTTAAGATCGGAAGCTGTGGTGCAGGCGGCGTGAGAAACCGCTGTCGTTACCGACGTGAAAAGCTCAGTGAAGAAATATTCTTTGAATCTCTTTTTATAGTCGATGGCGCTTTCGGTTCTTTCGGCTATGCGCGCCATTGTTTTGACGCTTTCGACCGGATATCTGCCGTTCGCGGTTTCGCCTGAAAGCATTATGGCTGAGGTTCCGTCAAAAATAGCATTTGCAACGTCGTTAACTTCCGCCCTTGTCGGACGTGGGTTGACGGTCATCGATTCAAGGAGCTGAGTCGCGGTTATAACCGTTTTACCGTATTCGCGGCATTTCTCTATAATCTGCTTCTGAATTATCGGGACGTTTTCCTGCGGTATCTCAACTCCCATATCTCCGCGAGCGACCATGATGCCGTCCGCTTCGTTAATAATTTCGTCAATATTCCTGACTCCGAGCACCGATTCTATTTTCGCAAATATCATCATGTCGCGGCAATGCCGTTTTTCAAGCTCTCGTCTCATCTCGCGGATATTTCCGGCAGACTGGGTAAAGGATGCGGCGATAATGTCGAAATCTTCTCTTATGCCGAATTCAAGGTCGGCTATGTCCTGAGGGCTTAAAAAGTCGAGATTTATATGCGCTCCCGGGACACAAAGGCTTTTGCGGTCGGTCAGTATCCCGCCGTTCATCACCCTGGTAATAATTTCGCCGTTTCCGGCTGAAACTATTTTCAAAGCGATCATACCGTCGTCCATAAGAATTATGTCGCCGGGGGTGACATCGTCGGGAAGACCTTTGTAAGAGATAGATACCTGTTTTTCATCGCCCTCTACATCGTCTGCCGTCAGTATGAACTGCTCGTCCGACCTCAAAAGTATCTTTCCGTCGCGAAAACGACCGACACGAATTTCCGGTCCTTTGGTGTCAAGCAGCAGCGCGGTATGTTTTCCCGTTTCCGCGCTCAATCGACGAACAAGATCCACTTTTTGCTTATGGCTTTCGTAATCGCCGTGCGAAAAATTCAGCCGCGCGACATCCATTCCTGCGAAAAGCATCTCGCGCAATGTATGCTCGTTGTCGGATGCAGGACCTATTGTGCAAACTATCTTGGTTCTACGCATTGCCGGTTACCTTCTTTCACGTTCAAGGGTCGGATTCTTCAGATTACTTTGAGCGGATAACTTTCATATATTTCACAGTCCGTCTTCGGAAAAGCAGCGGTTATAAAATCTCGGAGAATAGAGAGCACCGGCGCTTCGGTATGGTAATGTCCGGCGCATATCACATTCAGTCCGGCGTCGGCGGCGTCGCAGAGCGTATTATAACCGCATTCGCCGGTGACGAAGGTATCGGCGCCCGATTTGATGGCATCTTCAATAAAATCCCCGCCTGAGCCGCCCAAAACCGCGACCCGCGTGACTTCCCCGATGCCGCTGTAAGTCACCGCGTGAGATTTCAGCGCCGCTTTTACTGAATTTGCAAAAGAATCGAGACTGCATTTTTCTATATGCCCTACGCGCAGCATTCCGGAAATCTCAACATCGGCAAGCCCGAGTTTTGCCGCAAGCGCGTCGTTAACGCCGGGAGAATTCGCATCGAGACGGGTATGAAAGCTCATTACCGCAATATCGTTTTTGACGGCTTTTATCACCCTGTCGTCGGCAATATTTTTAAGCGGGCGAAATATCAGGGGGTGATGGGTTACCACGGCGTTGAAGCTGTTTTCGGCAGCGTATCTTATCGCTGCTGCTGTGGGGTCAAGCGTGATCAATATCTTTTTACACTCCGCCGCGGACGCAATCATCAGACCGTCGTTGTCCCATTCCTCGCTTTGGGAGGATGGGATCAGGTCGTCAAGATAGCGGTATACATCATAACAGCTCGGCATTGTTCTTTCCCTTTTCGGCGTTTATCAGTTTCTTCATTTCTTCGAGTCCGTCAACAACTTCAATCAGCGCCGGAAGTTCCGTTCTCCGGCAGTCATCGTCCGAAGTTTTTAATATCCCCCCGGCTCGGCGTCTGAGTTGTCTTATCCTGCCGGTAAGATGCTTTAAAAACAAATCGTCCGGCGAATCCCGGTTTATACTCCCGCCGACAGCCTCCGCATCGGATATAATATATGGTTCGGCAGTATAACGGCAGACGATAATCTCGTATATCCTGCCGCTTGAATCCTCGGCAAGACTGTTATGCTCAATTAAAAAACCGTTGCCGGCAAGAAAACAGCGAAGCAGATGCTGACGTGTCATCGGCTGCAGGATGAAGCGAATTCCTTCTTTCCTTGCCCATTCGGCAGCTTCGGAGCCAAGGATATTCGCGATCATCTCTCCGCCCATTCCGGCAATGACTATCTCTGTCGGCGAAAATTTTTCCAATCCGGCAAGACCGTCTGTTTTCAAAACGGTTATCTTATCGGAAAGACCGAGGCGGGCGACATTTCTTTCTGCTATGGTGACAGGACCGTCACGGATATCCGAGGCTGCAGCGCGGTTGATTTTTCCGCTCAAAACAAGGGATATAGGCAGCATTGCGTGGTCGGTGCCGACGTCAAGCAGGACTCCGCCGCTTCTGACATGGCGCGCGCAGCATTCGAGACGGCTGCCGAGAGACGCATATTGTTTGTTCGCAGTATTATTTGACAAATTCAGATTAAAAAAACGGGCTTGACGCCGGCAGCAGACACCGCCGGCGCTAAAGCCCGGTCATTGTTATTTGTTCTCGTTCTTATCGTTTTTTTCGGCAAGAAATTTGTTGATTTCGGATACAAGATCATCGACGTCAACCCCGTGGATCTCGCAGGCCATCTCGAGGCTCTCTCCGCGGGAAGCGGGGCAGCCGAGACAATGCATTCCGATTTCCATGAAAAACTTGGCGGCTTCTATATCATAATCGAGGATATCTCCGATTATCGTTTCTTTTGTTATTGTCATTTTTTCCTCCGTTGCACACCGCATCGGACCTGTCTTCAGCAATGCCGTCCTGCTGCGGCGAAAATATTCTTACAGAACAATTATACTACTTATGCATCAAAAAGTCAAGTAAGGGTGTAATATTTAACCGGTAATTTACATTCTTATTATCGGTATTTAAAGGCAAAATAAATCTCTTATACAGTTGTAAAAAGAAGATATTTATGGTATAATCAAAGAAATGAAACAACATTTTTTTCATCAGGAGGAAAATCATGAAAACAAAGAAAGTATTTGAGCCAAAAAGAATAGACGGAAGTTTTGATGTATTGGTCGCGGGAGGCGGACTTGCCGGAGTCATGGCGGCGGTTGCGGCGGCGCGCGAGGGCGCTTCGGTAATTCTGATCGAAAAATACGGTTTTCTCGGCGGTATGGCAACCTGCGGTCTTGTCCATCCGTTTATGGACTGGCGGGAGCGCGGATCGTGGAAATCGGTAAACACCGGATTGTTCGATGATATGCGCCGAAGGGTTTTCGAGCTGGGCGGCAGCGGAGCGCCGGATTCCGGAATGTATCAGGAAGAATTCATGAAGCTGGCGCTTGACCGCATGGTCGGTGAATATCCTTCGATAAAGCTGCTTTTACATTCACGGCTTGCATCTGTCGAGTCCTGCGATAACGAGATTAAGTCCGTTACCGTTTCAACCGTTTCCGGTTTGATTAATCTCAGCGCAAAGATTTACATAGACTGCACCGGCAACGGCGACCTTTCCGCTTTCGGCGGATTTGAATATGAGCAGGGACGCGAAGAAGACGGACTCTGCCAGCCGATGACGCTTAATTTCCGCCTTGCCAACGTCAGGTGGGAGGATATCGATCTTCCGGCGATGCAGCAGCTTTACAAAGAATTCCGCGTCGAAGGAAAGATCAAGAATCCGCGAGAAAACGTGCTTATCTTCCGCATGCCCTATAAACAGCTTATGCATCTCAACACGACTCGAATAGTCGGCAGAGATCCGGTTGATGTCGAGGACTACACCGCAGGCGAGCTCGAAGCGAGAGAACAGGTATACGAGATGTATCGGTTCATGAAAGACAACATCCGCGGGATGGAGAATTGCGAGCTTATTATGTCGGCGCCTGAGCTCGGAATACGCGAAAGCCGCAGGATTGTCGGCGAATATCGGATTACCGAAGATGATATCTTGGGCGTCCGCAAATTCGACGACCGGATAGCCCGCGGCACCTACGACATAGATATTCACAACCCCTCAGGTACCGGCACCTACATAAAACAGATACCCGAAAATGATTACTATACAATTCCCTACCGCGCCATTATACCTGCCCGCTCGAAAAATCTGCTTGTCGCCGGGCGGCCTATCTCTTCGACTCATGCGGCGCATTCTTCGTTCAGAATAATGCCGATTACCTCGTGTATCGGTGAGGCTGCCGGAGTTGCGGCTTATCTTGCCGCAAAGAATTGCTGCGCTCCGCGGGATATCGATGTATCTAAGATGCAGGAAATGCTGACCGAGAGAGGTGCGCTTGTCTGAGATATCCGCTGACTGTTTTATTTAACAGATTTTATTCCCCGACTTAAAATTTATAAAAATACAAAAGCCCGCCTTCTGTCTTGCCGACATAAGGCGGGCTTGAGCGTTCCGATTATTTCTTAGATTTTTTCTTGCCGGAGCTAATCGAATCCGGGGTTGTTTCGTCCTTTTCCTTTGAGAGCATTATATTGGTAAGGATACCGAGGATAAGAGCTGCGGCGATTGAAGTAAGAGTGACCGCACCGACCTGAATCGTGAGTCCGCCGATACCGGCTATCAGGATGCAGGAGGCGACGAACAGATTGCGGTTCTTACCGAGGTCGACCTGCTGGACCATCTTAAGACCGGAAACCGCGATAAAACCGTAAAGGGCGATGCAGACGCCGCCCATGACGCAGGCGGGAATTGAATCGACGAAAGCGATAAGCGGGGTTATGAACGAGAAGATTATGCAGCCTATCGCTGCGGCAAATATGGTTATGGTCGCTGCATTTCCGGTAATGGCGACGCAGGCAATCGACTCACCGTATGTGGTGTTGGGGCAACCTCCGAAGAAAGCGCCTACTATTGAGCCGATACCGTCTCCCAAAAGACTGCGTGTAAGACCGGGATCTTCAAGGAGATCATGCTCAATGATCGTGCTGAGGTTGCGATGGTCGGCAATATGTTCGGCAAATACAACGAAGGCAACCGGCACATATGCGACGAAAATGGTAGCAACATAAGAGAGATTCAGCTCGGAAATACCTTCAAGTGCCTTTGTAAAGGTAAATGGAGGCAAACTGAAAAATGTCTTGATTGAAACTCCGCCGTCGGATAGCATATAGTTTGTAAAAACACTGAAATCAATAACCTTAAGTGCATCTATACCGGCAGCAATACCGATTATCGTCAGTATAGCTGCGAATGCATAACCGGAAATAATGCCCATGATGAACGGTATAAGTTTGACCATACCCTTTCCGTATGTTGATGCAAGCATGGTTACCGCAAGTGTGACAAGACCGCAAAGCATGGCTATATGAGATGAAGCAACCATTTCACCGGCAGCATTAACAACATCACCTTTTGTTAGATCACCTATTGCGTTGCCGGCAAGTGAAAGACCGATAATCGCAACGGTAGGACCGATAACGACCGCCGGCATCAGCTTGTTGAGCCAGCCGACTCCGACGAATTTTACGGCTATCGCTATCACGACATAAACAAGGCCGGCGAAGAGTGCTCCTAAGATCAGTCCCAGCCAGCCGAGTGACATCGAAACTCCGCCGGCAAACGCGGCGAACATCGAATTTATAAATGCAAATGACGAACCCAGGAAAACCGGGCTTTTAAACTGAGTGAAAAGCAGATAGACGAGAGAGCCGCAGCCGGCGCCGAACATAGCCGCCGCAGGTGTCAGACCGTTGCCTATGATCATAGGTACGGCTATCGTTGCCGCCAAGATCGCAAGCATCTGCTGCAAAGCAAGGACTATAATCTGACCGGGCTTCGGTCTGTCCTTTACGCCAAAAACAAGTTTCATTTGTGTCTGCCATCCTTTCACGAATCACAATGTTGTAAATAACGGCGCAGCCTTGGGCGGCTGCCGTATTCCGCAAAAACACCGCATAATATTCTGCCTTGGCAGCATAATGCGGCTTACTTGTGGTTTTTAAAGTTTATGTAAAGTCAGTTATACACAGACTGATATATTATAGCACATTTTTGCTTTTTTGTCAAGCGCAGGGCGGGTATTGTATCGTATAAAATTGTATCGAAAACAGGCGTGTTTTTGTCGAAATTGTATACGAACCTCGTTTTGGCTGTGAACGTCAGACGCTTGTGTTATGTTCTTGCAATAGTTGGCGGACTTACGGAGAGTACATAATATTAACTTCTCCGACTCTTTTGTGGGAAATATTGATTCTTACTTTGTTTTATTTACGGAGAAGTCATTGTTATGAATCCTCCGTTTTATTGCTTAAAATTTCGGCACGATTACCGCTTCGCCGTTCTTCATCGCACTTTCGTGCGCACATATTCCCGCTGCCGTGATGTTGCCGCCGAGGTGTTCGTCTATCGCCGGTTTGCGCTCTTCGATGCAGCTGCGCACAAATTCATGCACGAGATGAGCATGGGAGCCGTGATGGCCCGCACCGGCTCCGCGCTTTAGCGATTCCTGCGGATTCAGCGGGTCATAATTTCCGCCGACGGTAAAGTGCCACAGCTCTTTCGGAAGGTCGTTATAGAAGTTAGGCATTTGCGTTACCTTTGTTTCGGTTCTGCCGCCTCTTGCGCCGGGCTCGGGCGGATAAAGCTTAGTAATATAAGGGTCGTCTCCGTCGCCGAAACCCCACTCAAAGCTCATTTCCGAGCCGTAGACAAACATTCCTTCCTGGTACATCCGTGCAGTTTCAAACAGCGACCGCGTCGCCTCCCCCTTCAGGCCGTTTTCAAACTCGAACAACGCCGATTCAATCGGGTATGGGTTGCCGTATCTTTGTACCAACCGGTCCGCCATCGTTCCGGAGCCAAAGCAGTTGACACGGCAGATGCGCGATCCAGAAAGACCTATCATGGGCGCAATAGCGTGTGTCCCGTACCACATCGGAGGCAGTCCCATCCAGTAGTCCGGCCACTGCGCCATGTCCTGGTAATGTGTGCCGCGCAGGAACTGTATGCGCCCGAGCTTCCCTTCTTTCAGCATATTTTTGACATAGAAATACTGATAGGTGTAAAGCGTCGTCTCCATCATCATGTAATTTTTGCCGGACATGCGCCTTGCTTTGACTATCCGCCTGATATCATCGAGGGAGGTAGCCATCGGAACCGTGCAGGCGCAGTGCTTTCCGGATTCCAGAACGGCGACGGTCTGATCGGCGTGGAGCGGGATTGGCGTTACAAGGTGTACCGCGTCAACCGATTTGTCATCGAGAATTGCTTCAAAGCTGTCTGCAATATCGGAGCCGCCGATATATTCCGCGGTACGCTTTGAAACATTCGGGTCTGCGTCATACAGGATAAGCTTGCCGACATCGGGATGTTCTTTGTAAATCGGAGCGAATGCGCCGCCGAATCCGAGACCCACGAGAGCAATATTGATTTTCTTCATTTGTCTGCTCCTTATTAACGATTATTTACTTAATAAATCTGTATGGCTATTATACATAAAATTTTACCGGATTTGAATTAACAAACATGCTCTTTTTATGTATGATCCGGAAAAATAACTGTGAATATATTTTTTTGACGACAAAACAGAAACTATAAAGAACACAGCCGTCGTTACAAAAAAACGACGGCTGTGTTATATCATGGTGGAGATGGAGGGACTCGAACCCTTGACCTCTGCGATGCGAACGCAGCGCTCTCCCAACTGAGCTACATCCCCGGACAACGCTATGTATTATACCACAGATTCGGTTTTTTTGCAAGGGTTTTGAAAAATTTTACCATTGATGCCTGTAGTGTTACAATAGATGTGACACTGAAGATATTGAAAAAGTGATTGAGATCTGATAAAATAAAGTTCCCACACCCAAATTATCAGAAAAGGACTCAATCACCATGAATATTATAACACAAAA
>DUUJ01000055.1 GCA_012841635.1 Clostridiales bacterium
AAGATGGTAGACGTTGACGTCAAGCTTTACGAATACGTTCCCGAAACCGCGCAGAACAATTAATTAAGCGATTTTCTTAACTTTCTCCTGAAAGATTCCCCGCCGTTTTGAATTGAATCGGCGGGGATTTTGATTTTTTGCCGCAATCAGACTTGAATTAACACCTGCGGTATTGTATAATATATAATGAAATGAATCGTAAGAAAAACAGCAAAGGAGCCGAAAATGACAGAACTGCTTGTAGTCGATGACGAAGAAAATATACGCGCATTGATCCGCAAATACGCCGAATTTTCCGGTTACGGCGTAACCGAAGCCGCCGACGGCATGCAAGCCGTCGAACTTTGCCGCAGCCGCGGCTTCGACCTTATCATAATGGATATAATGATGCCGGAGCTTGACGGTTTCTCCGCCTGCCGCGAGATACGCCGCATAACCGACACTCCGATACTCATGCTTTCCGCCCGCGGCGAAGAATACGACAAGATAAACGCTTTCAACCTCGGAATCGACGACTATGTTGTAAAACCCTTTTCCCCGAAGGAGCTGATGCTCAGAGTTGAGGCGATACTCAAGCGGACAAGAGCCGCAGGAGGAGATTATATAAAAAAAGAGGTCTTCGAACAAGAGGGACTGAAAGTCGATTTCACCGCAAGGATAGTTTATATCGACGGCGAACAGGTCAATATGTCGCCCAAGGAATATGATCTGCTCTTTTATCTTGTAAGAAACCGAAATATCGCCCTTACCAGAGAAAAGCTGATAACCGAAGTCTGGGGTTATGATTTCGACGGCGACGACCGCACCCTTGATACCCACATAAAGCTGCTGCGCCGCTCCCTCGGCGCTTACAGCAAATTTATAACCACGCTGCGCGGCGTCGGCTACCGTTTCGAGGCGAGATGACATGGCAAAGAAAGCGCGCAGCAGATTCAGCGTAAGATGGAAGCTGTTCTTTTTTCTTGCGCTGTTTACCGCCTTTATCCTTACGCTGCTCTGGCTGACGCAGGTGCTGTTCCTGCCGGATATATATAAAACAATCAAGCTCAGTGAGATCAAGATCAGCGCCCGTGCGCTTGCCGACGGAATCGGCAGCCCGACATTCCGCGAAGATGCGGAAAACTACATCCTGCGCGGAGATATGTGTGTTCTGGTGCTGAAAATGCTTGATGAGAACAGGGCTGTTGAGGTATTGAGCCTTGACACGCTGCCGAACTGCATGATACACAACACCGACCGCGCAAGCAAATTCACCCTTTACGATATGGCAAAGCAAAACGGCGGCGAGCTGCTCCGGCACTATCGCTACGACGACGACGCAAGGGTGTATTACAGCGTCGAAGACGACGGCTATGACCGGGCGGAAAACGAAATCATTGTCTACGCCATAATTCGCCAGATAAAAGGCGAAAGATACCTTTTTCTGCTGAATTCGATCATCACCCCGGTCGCCGCGACGACGAGGACTCTGAATCTGCTTCTGATGTTCATCTCGGTAATACTCTTAGGGCTTGCGGTATTGTTTGCAACGATCATCTCCCGCAGCATAACAACTCCCATCATTAATATAAACGAAAGCGCCAAGCGGCTCGCGAAGGGGGATTACGACGTCAGCTTCGAAGGCTCCGGCTACCGAGAGATATCCGAGCTTGCGGAGACCCTGAATCACACCGCTGCGGAACTGGGCAAGGTTGATTCGCTGAGAAGGGAACTTATAGCCAACATCAGCCACGATCTGCGCACCCCGCTTACCATGATAAGAGGCTATGCCGAAGTCATGCGCGACATCCCCGGCGAAAACACCCCGGAAAACGAGCAGATAATCATAGACGAAACCAACAGGCTGACTTCTCTTGTAAACGACATGCTCGACATATCAAAATTTCAGTCGGGCAATTATGCGGTTGAGCTTAATGAGACGAATATAACAAAAGCGGTAAGCGAACTTCTGGCAAGATATAACAGCTTCGCCGAACGCGACGGCTATTTCATCGATTTTCATTACGACGACGAGCTTATAATGCGCACCGACCAATCAAAAGTTATTCAGGCGCTCTACAATCTCGTCAATAACGCGATAACCTATTCGGGAGAAGACAAGCGCGTCACCGTCTGCCAGTATGTCACGATAGGAGCCGGCGGGCTGCCGAGCGCCGTTAAATTCACGGTAACCGATACCGGAGAGGGAATACCGAAGGATAAGCTGAACCGCATTTGGGACCGTTATTATAAGGTAGACAAAGTTCACCGCCGCGCCTCCGTCGGAAGCGGACTCGGGCTCTCGATAGTCAAGAATATCGCCGGCCTTCTGGGCGGCAGCTGCGGAGTCGAGAGCGAAGAAGGTAAGGGTTCCACCTTCTGGATCGAATTTCCGGTTTATTATAATCCGACTCATGAAGAAGCCCCGGATATTAACTGAATTTTTCGTTTTCCGGAACTTGCGGTTATTTGTCCCCAAACACTTGAAATATCCGCAAAAGATGATATAATGATATCAAATAAAAAACGGAGGTATATATCATGCTGAGAGAATTCAAGCCGGTCAAGACCGCCGTAATCGGCTGCGGCGCAATTTCCCGCAACTATTTCAACAATATCACGAAAAAGTTCAGGATTCTTGATATCGTCGGCTGCTCGGACATCATTCCCGAACGCTCGGCTGCCCGCGCAAATGAATACAACGTCGCGCAGATGACAAACGAGGAGATATGGGCAGACAAAGAAATCGAGCTCGTCATCAACCTTACCTATCCTACCGCGCATTACGACGTTACGATGGCATCTCTTAAGGCGGGCAAGCACGTTTACAGCGAGAAGATGATCGCAACCGACCTCGCCCTCGGCGAGGAGATTATGCGGTATGCCGACGAACACAGCCTTTATGTCGGCTGCGCGCCGGATACCTTCCTCGGCGGAGGACTACAGGCAGCGAGATTCGCCCTCGATTCCGGGGTGATAGGCGAACCCGTCGCGGCGAATATAACTCTTGCCCGCTGCTATCGCCATGACCGTTTCACCGACAAAACCGACCGCATGTTTGTTTTTCATCACGGAGCCGGAATCCTTCAGGACGTCGGTGTATATTATCTTACTGCCCTTGTCAATCTCCTCGGGCCGGCAAAGGCGGTCTGCGGATTTTCACAGCGCCGCCATGCAGAAGACAGGCTCTACGCAAATCCCTCAAACCCCGAATACGGCAAGCCGATGCTGAACGAATCCGACAATAACACTGCCGGCGCCATCGAGCTTTCCTGCGGAGCGCTCTGCCCGATACTCACCACGACCGAAGCCGCCTCGTTTACCCATCATTTCGAGATATTCGGCAGCGACGGAACCCTTGTTCTGAACGACCCCAACGAATTCACCGGTAATGTTGCCGTTAAAGGCAAAAACGGCGCCGAATATACGGTTCCGATCAACTATGCGTATCTTGATGAAAACCGCGGACTCGGAACCGCCGATATGGCTTACGCGATCCGCGCCGGACGCCCGCCGCGCGCGTCGGGAAAAACGGCGCTCCATGTGCTCGAGATAGCTCACGGAATCCTGTACGAAAACGGCGTTTACAAGCTCAAGACTGCGACGGAACGCGCCCTTCCCTTCGCCCCGGGCTATACCGAGTATCCGGAAATGGTAATGAACATATAGATAGATAGCCGTATGTCATATAAAATCGCGCCTGAAATACATTCTTAAACGAAAATCGATTTCGTGTAACATTACAAATTCCTTACAAATTGCTCTTACCACTTGATTTATCCGTGAATTTGTGTTATCATAAAGTCACAGGCGAAGGCTTATAAGGCCTATTTGCCTCAACTTCCCGGGTGAGGACGGAAAATTGAGTCAAAAACGCCTTGCGGCCTTACGGCTGTAAAAATAATTATTTTTAAGGAGAACCCACATTTATGAGAACTTCCAAGAAGTTTCTTGCAATGATCCTTACTATCCTTATGGTAGTAGGCAGCTTCTCCGCCGTTCTCTCTTCCTACGCATTTGACGACGTAGAAGATTATCAGTCGCAGATCGCTCTGATGAATCAGCTCCGGATCGTCGAAGGCAAGGACGAGACCACCTTTGGTTACGGCGAAGATGTTCTGAGATGGCACATGGCCCTCTGGATTGCAAAGATCATGACCGGTAAAGTTGATGACGCGTACGTTAACTGGTACGAGACCACCAACTATACCACATTCCAGGATATCAATCCTGACCAGTTCTACGGCTCCATTTCCTATGGCGTAGAAAACGGCATAATCCTCGGCTAC
>DUUJ01000056.1 GCA_012841635.1 Clostridiales bacterium
AATCAATAAAATCCGGTTCAAAACCGCAGGTCGGCTCGGTCATCTGCGCAAACAGACCCGGCGACGGCTCGGCAAGAGAACAGGCAGCTTCCTGCCAGCGCGTGCTGGGCGGCATGGCGAATATTGCCGTCGACTACGCTACCAAGCGTTATCGCTCCAACCTTATTAACTGGGGTATGCTCCCCTTTACCATCGGGGATATCTCAGGTATCAACACCGGAATGTGGCTCTTTGTTCCCGAAATCCGCAAAGCCCTGGCGACAGAAGCGCCCGAAATAAAAGCTTACCTTATAGACGAAAACTCCGTTTCGGAACTGACACTTATAATGCCGGAGCTGACCGACGAGGAACGCGACATAATCCTAAGCGGCTGTCTCATCAATTATTACAGGACGTAAACAAACCAATATATATAACAGGAGGAAAAAATGAACGACACGATCAGAACACTTCTCAACCGCCGCAGCATCCGGTCTTATACCGATAAAATACCCGACTGCAAAACGCTTGAAGCGATTCTTGAAGCCGGAACCTATGCGCCTAACGGAATGGGCGCGCAAGACACCATGATCATCTGCGTCACCGACCCAGAGGTTCGCGACACTGTTCGCAGGTTAAATGCAACGGTAACCGGCGATCCGAACCGCGATCCGTTTTACGGAGCACCCGTTGTCGCTCTTGTCTTCGCCAACCGCGAACGCCCGACCCATGTAGAGGACGGAGCGCTCGTCACCGGCAACATCTGCAACGCAGCATACGCTCTCGGCGTCGATTCCTGCTATATTTTCCGCGCGAAAGAGGCATTCGAGTCGGAAGAGGGCAGGAAGCTCGCCAAATCCTGGGGTGTTCCCGACAATTATATCGGCGTCGGAACCGCCATCCTCGGATACCATAAGGGCGACTTCCCCAAGCCTGCGCCCCGCAAGGCGAATTTCGTCAAGATCATCTGAAGTTGCGTCTAATGAGAGCGGCGGCGAAGCTGCCGCTCTGCTTTTTTTAAGGAGTGATTTCATGAATCCAATCTGCGCCATAGCCGTTCCGCATCCTCAGCTTATTATACCGCAGGTCGGAAAAGGCGACGAAAAAAGCATTGCCGCGACTGTCGAAGCTTATGAAAAAGCCGCTGATTTCGTCGCGTCGTTCAAGCCGGAAACTATAATAATAGCGACGCCGCACAGCGTCATGTATTCCGATTATATCCATATATCTACCGGTATCGGCGCCTCCGGCAGCTTCGCCCGCTTTCGCGCGAGAGATGTCAGTTTCAAAGTAAGATATGACGCAGAACTTGTCACGGCAATCCAAGGCATCTGTATGGAAGAAGGCATCTCGGCGGGAACGGAGGGCGAGCGCGACCCCTCGCTCGACCACGGCGTAATGGTGCCGCTCTATTTTCTGCGTCAGGCTTTCGGCGGGAATATTGATATGCCGATAGTCAGAATAGGCTTGTCCGGTCTTGCTCTCCGCGAACACTATAAACTCGGAGCTGCAATAAAAAAAGCCGCCGACAAAATAGGTCGGAAAATTGCCTTTGTTGCCTCAGGTGACCTTTCTCATCGACTTAAAGAAGACGGACCGTACGGCTATAACGAAAAAGGTCCGGAATACGACAGAAAGATCATGGAAACGCTGTCGAAAGCCGATTTCGACGCTCTTCTTGACTTTTCGGAAAACCTTTGCGATCAGGCGGGCGAATGCGGTCATCGCGCCTTTGTTATGATGGCAGGCGCTTTTGACGGACTTTCCGTTAAAGCGGAACAGCTTTCCTACGAAGGTCCTTTCGGCGTCGGATACGGAGTTGCGATATTTGAGCCGATAAAAGAAGACGAATCAAGAAATTTCCTTGAAGCCGCCGGAAAGCAAAAAAGAGCACGGATTAAGTCCCGGAGAGATAATGAAAGCGAGTATGTCAGACTTGCCAGAGCCTCACTCGAAAGTTATGTAAGAGACGGGAAAACCATCGATATTCCCAAAGGTCTCAGCGACAGTCTCATAAACCGCGCCGCCGGCGCTTTTGTGACAATTAAGAAAGACGGAACTCTCCGCGGCTGCATAGGCACAATATATCCTGTCTGTCCCACCCTCGCGCAGGAGATTATCAACAACGCCGTCTCATCAGGAACCAGAGATCCGCGCTTCAATCCCGTCAAGCCATCCGAACTCGACGAACTTGTATACAGCGTCGATGTTTTGGGCGAAACCGAGGATATAAACAGCCCTACCGAGCTTGACGTCAAGCGCTACGGTGTGATCGTATCCAAAGGGTACCGCAAGGGACTTCTTCTGCCGAACCTTGAAGGAGTTGATACCGTCGAAGAACAAATCTCGATAGCCAGGCAAAAAGCCGGCATTGCTCCCGATGAATCGGTCAAGCTCCAGCGATTCGAGGTGGTCCGCCATTACTGATAATTACATTATTTGTGATGTTTGTCCCCGTCACTGCCGCATTGAGCCGGGAAAGCGGGGAGTCTGTCATGCAAGGGAAAACCGAGACGGTAAAAACATTCCTGCAAATTACGGTTATGTGACTTCGATAGCACTTGACCCGATAGAAAAGAAACCGCTTTACCGTTTTCACCCCGGCGGCAAGATACTTTCCTTCGGTTCTTTCGGCTGCAATATGCGCTGTCCTTTCTGCCAGAATGCCTCGATAACAACAAATGAAGCTTCGCGCTATGCCGAACTTATAACGCCGGAAGAGGCGGCGGAACTCTGCGCCAAATACCGCGCAAGAGGCAATATCGGCGCGGCGTTTACCTATAACGAGCCGCTGATAGGTTATGAATTCGTCAGAGACACGGCAAAGCTTGTCAGGGAAAAAGGAATGTATAACGCAGTCGTTACAAACGGAAATTTTGAGCAGGAAATATTAGCTGAGGTCTTGCCGTATATCGACGCTTTCAACATTGATTTAAAGTGCTTTACCGAAAGCGGCTATCGCTCACTCGGCGGAAACCTTGAAACGATAAAAAATTTCATAGCAACCGCCGCGGAAAAAGCGCATGTCGAAATTACAACATTGATAGTACCGGGACTGAGCGACGGTGAAGATGAAATGCGCCGCGAAGCAGAATGGATCGCGTCGGTTTCAAAATCGATCCCGCTGCATATAACCCGCTTTTTCCCGAGGCATAAAATGACCGATGAAAGACCTACCGATATCGCTCTCATGCGCCGGCTTGCCGATATAGCTTCCGAAAAGCTTGAATATGTTTATTTAGGCAATATATAAAACCGCTCCCGCGATTCAATGCCGCGGGAGCGATATTATTTAAGCGATTTTCAGGTCAGATTTCGACAAGAATAGTCTTGATTTCAAACGGCTTGAATTCAAGCGTGTAAGCGCCGTCTTCGGCAGAAAGTTCAGCCTTGACTTCTTCAAGCATATTCGTCTCATAAACCGCTCCCCCGCCGTTTATCTTAAGACGGCAGACGGTGCGGTTGCGCTCAGCCTCGTAGAGACGGATGACATAGGCTTTCTTTCCGTATTCTGCGGGTTTTACCGTCTCGGCGACGATGTTATCGGCGTCAAGCGTGAAGAGAGGCGTGAATTCGGATTTTAAACCGCCTTTTGCCGCGAGCATCGGAACGTTGAGCAGATAAGCTTCGCGGAGAACAGTCGGAACGCTGAACGGACCCTCATGCGGATAAAGCGAATAAACCATCTCGGCGACTCCTGCGTCACCGGTGACGTCCGGGCGCGTGCCGCCGCGGTGCAGGGTAAGCTGCAGCGAAACGCCGTTGTCAATGGCTTCTTCGGAGATGCCGTATTTGCAGTCGTTCAGTATAGCGACGCCGTATCTCGACTCGGAAACGTCGGTGTATTTGTGGTTCACCACTTCGAACTTCGCCGCTTCGATGCTGTTGTTGCGGGTGGTCGGCCGCTCTGAATATCCGAACTGAATTTCATTTTTAGCGGTGTGGCTCATCACATTGACGTCAAATCCGACTTTAAGCAGACAATGCTTTTCTTTCCAATCGATAAGAGTATGGAAGTCGATCCGTCTGCTGCGGGCGTAGAACACCGTGTCAACGGTGATTTTCGTTTCCTGTCCGATTTCGTATACAGAACGGATTCGGTATTCAAGCGATCCGACAGAAACGATTTTGCGGCTGACAAGCCTCATCTGCGGCTTCATCTTGAATTTCAGGGTGTCGATGTCGATATTCCAGTTGTCCCAGTAACCGGGAACATCCTCTCCGAAGTAAAAGGTGCCGAGGGGAGCTCCGCCTTCGGCGCGAATCTCGCGGCCGGCTTTTTTGTCAAAGAGGGAAGCGATAGCGCCGTCGGTGTCGAATATTACGCTGTAATAAGGCGTCTCGAGACGGTTTTCATCGGCGCAGAACGGGATTATTTCGGTCTTAGAAGCGCCGGTTTTTACCGAAACCGCTCCGAATGACGGAACCTCGATGTGTGCAGAAGTTTTCTCGCGTCCGCAGACGTCGGTGTATGTCTGTGTTTCGATTCCTTCAAGAGAAACCTTGCCGTCCATGACAGCATCGGAGCGATCAAATCCGGTAGTGTTGAAGAAAGTTACGCTGTCGGAGTCGTCGGTGAAGCTTTCGGCGGCAGCAGCCGCATCGGTTTTGGCGGAAGAGATAATCGCGCTGAATTCTTCGCGCGCGGTATCATTAACGCAGGTAAGAGAAGTTCCGGGCAGTATATCATGGAACTGGTTGAGAAGCAGGGATTTATAAAGAGTATCGATCTTTTCTTTGTCTATATTGCCGGAAAGCACCGACATATATTCTAAATCGCGAAGCGCGAATTCAGCCTTGCGGTTGCCGCGCTTGATATCGTGCATTTGTGTCAGCGTGCCGCGGTGCAGCTCAAGATAAAGCTCGCCGTCGTATAAAGGCAGATTGTAACTGTTCTCCTCAATATATTTCATGAAGCCGCTTATCGTAGTATATTCGGTTTTAGGCAGTCCGGCGATATCGCGCGAACGATTGGCGTCTTCAACCATGCCCATGGTAGGACCGCCGCCGCCGTCACCGAAACCGAAAGCAATAAGCCTGCCGTTGAAAGCCTGCTTGTCGCGCGGCGAACGAGAAGCTTCAATTACGTTTTTGACGTCAGGGAAGGTATGCGGCATGTTAAGATGCGTCAGAACTGTGCTGCCGTCAATGCCTTTCCAGCGGAAGGTGTCGAACGGAAAATCATTAAGATCATTCCATGACATCTTGGTTGTGTAAAAATATTTCACATTGCAGCCGAGCATGATCTGAGGAATGGCAGCGTTGTAGCCGAAAGTGTCCGGAAGCCAGAAGGCGTCGGATGTGTAGTTGAGGTATTTCCGGGTAAAGAGCTGACCGTAAAGGAACTGACGAACCATTGCTTCCCCGCCGGTAATATTACAGTCGCATTCGACCCAGACGCCGCCGTTGGGTTCGTAACGCCCCTCAGCCGTCCGCTTTTTAATACCGTCAAATATATCGGGATAATAGTCGCGCATCCAGCTCAGATGCAGCGCAGAAGATTGAATGAACTTGTAATCGGGGTCCTGTTCCATAAGTGACAGTGCGTTTGCGTATGTGCGGGCGCATTTGCGTATAGTTTCGGAATAAGGCCATAGCCATGCGGAGTCCATGTGCGAGTGACCGATTATTCCGACATACCCGCGCGTAAGGTCGACATCGGTTTTTGCAAGGATAGGCTTCATCAATTCGCGTGATTTAACGATTGAAGCGCGCCATACCTCGTCGGGATAATGCAGCGGATACAAAATCAGGGTTTCCAATACTCTTTCAAGTACATTTCTGGCTTCGGCTTTTACACTTGACTGCGGATCAAGATTCTCGGAGAGCTGCAGAACAGCTTTCAAGTCAAATAAGAAACCAAAGACTTCTTCGTCCCGGCGGCAGATATCGACCGATTCGAAGCGGCGGATAAATGCGGAGTCAGGCTCGGAATCTACGCCGTAGTTCTCATAAGGTCCGCAGCCGGCGCAGAAATGACCGGCATAACATTCGAGAGCAACATCGAATTCAGTTCCGGCATCGGCCCTCGCGGTCAGAAGAGAGACTGCATGGAATCCGTTCACAATGGTTTCGCCTTTGGAATTGATGATTCCGGCAGGCTTGCCGTCCCTGAAATAAAGGATCTCAACTGCACCGGTCTTCGGCATAATATAAAGAGGAGTGTCTTTGCAGCAGTCGGGTACGCGGGCAGTTCCGCGAATCCAGGCGTTTCCCCATTCGCCGCCCCAGCTGAAAGCGCCGTCAGCCGACTTGTAGCCGTCCTTAGGAATGGCGCTGTGAAGATGTTCTTTTGTCTCGTAATAACGAATGTCTTGAAGCTCGCCGACTTTTCTGTAAGCAAGCGGTATGTAAACTTTGCCTGCACTCTCAAGCTTGCCGCGAATCAGCGAGACATATTTGTCATAAATCATACTAAAGCCTCCTGTTAAATATTGTTAAATAAATTATAATATAAAAATATTTCATATACAAGAAAACAGTGTGAATATTAATAATATTCCGGAAATTCAAGCTGCTGCCGCAATGATTAAATTGAATGACTGAAAGCGAAAACCGTTTAAGCGCATTTTGAATAAACTTTTATATAGAAGAGATGAATTTCGACTACCCGACAAAATACAGTAAACTCTCCGAATATTCTGCCATGCGGCGCCGAGTTTTAATCGAAGACGAGGTCGCTGAGTTCAAAAAAACAGGCGATTAGTGCAAAACCGCCAATCCATATGAAATATTAAACGATTTTTCATGCAGAATTAAGAAAAGTTATCCTTGACATTTATTCCAAAAAGTGGTATAATAATAAAGCTGTCCCTCAGCGGGGGCTATAAGTTTCCGCGCGGAGTCGGCAGACATGATCCTTGAAAATTGAACAGCAGCAAGCGTAAAACAAAAATACTACAAAGCTAAAGAAGTCAATTCTTTGAAAGAAGAGTAAGACAGTAATTTTGCAAAA
>DUUJ01000057.1 GCA_012841635.1 Clostridiales bacterium
CAATGGCGCGGCGGGCGATTTCCACCCATTGCCCAAACCGTTCCGGCTTATTTCGGCAGGTGTGCGTATCCCGCAGAATCAGTTCAAGAACGCCGCCGCGCGCTTTGCGGATGCCGTTTTCCAGCTCTTTGCGGACGAGTTCGGTGTTGAATTCATCTCCCGCCAGCGGCATCGGCATCGGTTTCCAGGTCATAATGTAATTCTTCCCCAGAACCGGCACGAATTTTGCGATATCCGCCCAGGGACACACCGCGACGCGGCGCAGATTGCGGATTTTCAGAACTCCGTCCAGCTTTTCGGAAAGGTCGTCGCAGCAGCCGTAGCCGTTGAGTCCGAACGGTTCGAGTATCTCCCGTTCATACTGCAGGACGAATTCCTCATGCATCTCGGGGGATATCTGAGCAAACTCCTGCGCTTCTGCGGCGCCCCAGACATCGCATAGGCGTATCCGGTCCGGGTCATAGTCCGGCTGAGGCAGCAGGTCTGTATAACCGACGCCGCCGGTAAAGTGGAATGTCCGGTCGTTGTTCAGCGAAATCAGATTCTGCTCCTCATACTGCCGCAGCATCGATTTGATCCCGTCTGCGAAAAAGCGCATCACATCGTGAACCATCTTCGGTTCGTCATAGAGGTCATACAGCAGATTGTCGAGTCCGCGGTAATCGCAATACCAGTGCATCATATGGAAATTGAATTTCTTCCTTCCAACAAGCTCAACAGATGTCAAATCCCCCACGGCGTCACGGATGAAGTCGAAATCAGCCGCCGACTGTTTTTCGTCGTGAGTTATCACCGGCGCGGAAAGCTGTTTCCAGTCGGAGGGCTTTTCGATTATGCTGACCATCCGATATGCGCCGCGTCCCGGAACACGCTCCTGCTTCGGCGCCACTCCCCACATGGTGTTGCTTATCGCTTTCGGCACCTCAACGTCCGCCGTTATCGGTACATCGTCATGGATATACTTATGGCGAATCAGCCGCTTGCGCAGCTCATATTCCAGAGTCCGGGCAGCCGGAATTGCGCACCGAAGCGACCCGTAAGGAAGAAGTTCATCCCAGGAACCGTCCGGAAAGACGAAAACCATCGGTTTTTCTCCTTCCAGACGGATATGCTTCTTCCATTTTTCGATTTTATCGGTATTGTTCTCCGGAATTTCGGCAATTGGGAGCAGTTCGCTTACCAGAGAACGCAGGATTTTTTTATCTTCCCGAAGATTGTTTGCCTGATTGATTCCCATATGAATTCCTCTTTCTTTGCGGTTACGGAATGGGTGAATACTTCTTCGTTATATGTCTTATGACATCGCTGTTCCGTCCGGCTTTTGCCCACGCATATGCGCCCACGCCGTTTTCTGCATATAATATCATCCTTTTGCCGAATGATTGTATTCGTAAGTCTCGATAAGCTTCAGCAGCAGCGCTTCTTTCTTGTCTATATTCGCTTTATGGAAGGATGCGTAGTTTTTCGAGCTGTCCATGACAACCTCCTGAAGCATCGTTCCTATCCGCTCCCCGACTATAAAGACGTTGCTTGTCACATAGAAGTTGATGCAGTCGTGGATGAGGTCAATCATCTTGGCGTCGGTGCCGCCGTCGGTGTATTTTATCTTGAGCGACTCCTCGTAATAGATCGGGAATACGGAACCATATCCCTCGGCCGTCAGCGCTTCGATTACGGCGGAAGTGGCTTCGGGGATCGGGTTGTTTATCGGAACGGTGACGAAATTGCCGCTGTGGCCGCTTGCCGACATATATTCAAGGCTCTCTTTCACCTTCGGATAGGGAATTATTCCGTAAGGATCTTCCATGTCTCTGAGGTTGCCGTCGACATATGTAAATCTTCCGGGCAGGAACAAAGCGTTCCGCGACTTGAAGAAGTTGCCCATGTCAAGCTGTTCGCCGACAAAGCGCCAGGCGAGCGTTTTATCCGAGAAGAATCTTTGCAGATAATCGCAGAGCGCAACGGCGTCGTCATTATACAGCTCAAGTTTGGGATATCCATCATCGTCGCGCGACATGAAGTTGACGCCGGCGGATGAGATATACCAGTCCTGCGCGTAGTCGAGGTAAACGGCGCCGTAGTGGTCTTCCGCGTCTGTCGTTCCGTTTCCGTTGATGTCTTCATACGACTCTTCGACATACGACATGAATTTGTCGTAGGTCCATTTGCCGTCGAAGACCGTCTGATAAATCTGTTCTTCGTAATCGCCGAAGCGGTTCTCGAAATCCGTTTTGTTGAAGAAAACGCAGTTGCTGCATTTGAATACCGACAACACGGCGTCGCCGGCAAGATAAAACAGCTCGTTTTCGTTTATCGCCATATTTTTGGTGAAGCTTTTATTCCACCACGGCGCGTCGATGTTGATATGAGGCAATTCTTTCGCCGAAAGCAGCATCGCGTCGAGCGAAAGCGCCGCGCCCTCGGGACCGCGGGCAAGATAGATATGATAAGGGTCGCTGTCCGCGAGCACCGACTGTCTGACAAGCTCTAAAATTTCGGCGTCAGGCTCTTCCTTGACGACCGGGACAAGACTGACATTGAGCCTCTCCTCGATTTTTGCGTTTCTTTTATAAATCGCGTCAAGCACGATGTCCCCGCCGCTCTCTCCCAAAAGGTCATACGGCGCATAAAGCGATCTTATCAGGACGAGCAGCTTCGCGCCTCCGAAATCGGCGTCTTCCGGGATATCGTCGATATAAAGCGTCGCAGCTTCGTTGGCTGCGCCCCCGGCTGTGGCGGCGCTTTCCGGACTTTGCCCTGTTTCGGCGGCGCCGCAGGCGGATAAAATAAGCGATAAAAGGACAAGCGCCGTGATTAAGCGTTTCATGACGTGATCTCCTTTAATTTCTTGCAATACGGTTTTGTTTTTCCTTCATAATTTTAACATTATACGGGTGTGAATATTTGTCTTAACTATATCATATATTTAACTTTTTTTACAATACGGCATAATGCCGTCGAATGGAATATAACGAAAGAAAGATTGTTTTCGACTTCTGCGCCGGTATGCAAAACAGCATGCCTTGCAATTTCACCGGGACAGGCAGCCTGCTGAAGGAAGACCGTTCGATGACCGAAACCGGCGAAATTCTGCGCCGCGGCTCCGTCCGTTCCTCCGGCAAAAGCTTCAAAGCCTGCTTCGGAGTGCCGCCGACGAGGTTTTCCGCGGTAAAAACCGGATTTTTTTGAATAACTTTTTTTAAACCCGAAAAAAATATATATCAGCCATTAAAGGGCGAGCGGATTAAATCGGCGCACAATTTATAAACCCGGAGTATTTTTCACATAAACCCGCTTCAGGGTACTTGATTTTTTGTATAAATGTTGATATAATTATAAGGTAACCCTATATATATTGCCGTATTGCGGCTTTCCGGCATCGGATAAAATTTTCGAAAACATGAAACAAAAAGCCGCAGGAAGGCGTCTAACCTTTTGTATTGCCTCAATTTGCCAATTTACATCATAAACGGAGGAATTTCATTATGAAAAAGCGCAATATACGAACCCGCGTGACCGCATGGCTGATGGCCGTGCTTATGGTCATGGGGGTCGCGGTGTTCGCTCCGGTATCGTCTTTAGCAGCCGAACCGTTCAGCGACATCGAGTCACACTGGGCAAAAGCAAACATCGAATACATGGTAAAGAAGGAAATCCTTTCCGGCTACCCGGACGGAACCTTCAAACCGAACAACACCGTTACAAGAGCCGAGTTCATTAAGATGCTCGACGCTACCTTCGGTCTCCGCGAAACCGTCGCAATAAACTACTCCGACGTTAAATCAAGCGATTGGTTCTACTCCTATGTCCAGCAGGCTGCCGCTCAGGGCTATCTGCTCGATTACGGCGCGAATCTCAATCCGAACGGCCAGCTCAACCGCGAGGAAGCATCATCTCTGCTCGCCCGCTATCTCAATCTCAGCCCCGACAATAAGGCTGCTCCTTCGTCTTTCTCCGACTATATGGCTATTTCAAGCCAATACCGCGAATACGTGCTCCAGTGCGTCGCCGCGGGAATACTGAAGGGCTATGAAGACGGCGAATTCAAGCCGCAGAGGACCCTTACCCGCGCGGAAGCGCTCGCCATTCTTTACCGCTCCGCCGGTACCATCTACCGCGCAAGCTCCAGCGGCAAAGACAGCGACGCGGCTGATGCCAATGCGTCTATCACTTCCGGAAATATCACCATTACCAACGCCGACATTCAGGGCTCGGTATATGTAACCGAGGGCGCTTCGACCGGATCGGTGAAGCTCTCAGGCTGCAATATCCGCGGAACTCTTTTCCTTCGCGGCGCAGCCAGGCTTGAACTTGAAAACACCAAGGTCAACAGCGTTGTCGTCATGTCGGCGCAGGATCACATCTCCGGCGTTACCCTTCTGAATGATTCGACAATCGACAATATCCGTCTCGATTCCGCCGCTTCGGTTTATATGAACAGCGGAACCAGGATAGCCAATATGACGGTCGGCGAATTCGCCGAAGGTTCTCTGGTTGACGGCAGCGGCGCTCTTCAGTCAGTCGATATCAGAAGCGCAAGATTCGTTTCGAATATCACCCCCGTCAACTACAAGATAAGCGGAAATCTCACCGCCACCATCGGCGGCAAGGTGGTTACCGGTTCTGATGTTTCGACAGACGGTCTTGCCAAGGGAACCAAAGCCGTCATTGATACAACCGGCTCAAAAGATACCGTCACCCTTACCCCGGATCAGACAGGCGTTCTCTTCTTTTATTATACAAACACCTCGGCTGCTCCCACCCCCGACACTTTCAGCAGCTTTTATAATAGCGCAAGTTCGAATGCCAAGGGCTATCATTCGCTTGATCCCGTGAAGCAGTATAAGCTCGATCTTATCTCAAAGTCGATAGCCGAGCAGTATAAGTATGTAGTAATCGCGCTGTTCGCGAATCAGAAATACTTTACCCCCATCGTTATCTCCCGCAGCGGTTCGACAACCGACAACACCGCCGCCGGCTTCTCGAAAGGCCCGACGGTAAACACAAACGCATCGACCGGGTACGACAATCTGAGTTTCACCACCACTGCGGCCGGATATGTGTTTTACTACTACACCACAAGCAATGCTGCGATAACTTCCGAGAACTTCCTCGCCAACTGGACTGCCGCCGGCTCAGGCCTCAAGAATCCGACCTCCACCGGCATCCCGGTAGTCGCCGGCACCGAGTATAACCAGACAACCGTTTACAACGGCGGCGCTTCTTCGCAGTATCAGTATGTCGCTGTCATGCTTACGACCGGCAGCGGCACCAATGCGATAAATTATCCTCCCGTCATCGTCACCCGCAATTCAGACTCCGTCAATAATTACTCGGAGTCCGGATTCACCGCGGCTCCGGTATGGTCGTCTTACAACGGCATCGATACTCTCAAGGTATCGACGAAGGCCGCCGGATCCATGCGCTACTACTACACCAACATCTCGCAGGTGCCGTCTAATTTCGCCGCCAACTACGGCATTTCCGCGTATTACAACAGCATTAGGGTAAGCGCCGGTGAAAATTCAAGCACCTATCTTACCCATATGTCCGGTACTCAGTCGATTCGCATAGAGACGGCAGCCGCGAACACGGCAGGACTTAACTATATTGTTCTTGAGCTTTCCGACGATTCCGGAAAAACCTATCCTCCGCTCGTAATTCCTCGTTCGGAGAGCGGCACCGGCGGCGCCGGCTTCACTGTTTCCCCCTCGATCACCGTGAATAATAACGGCGACTTCGTCAGCTTTACCCCTGCGATAAACGGTGTTGTATATTGGTATTATTCAAAGACTTCGACCGGTATCGACGCCTCCAACTTCCTCACCGGCTACGGCAATGCCGCCACCAGCGTAAAGGGCGCAACCACACAGCTTACCGCCGGTCAGCCGGTCGGCAATTTAAAGACCGCCGACCCCGGATTTGCCAACGACTATACCTTCATCGTCATCGCGATTCAGGATACCAGCGGCAAGATTCAAGCTCCCGCCATTCTCCCCCGCCTTAATACCAACGCGGGCAGCTACGGCTTCTCGGTGAACCCGACCGTAATGGTCAGCACACAGCTTAATGGCAATGATACAGTCTCTTTTACTCCGTCTTACGCCGGTTATGTTTATTACTACTACACCAAATCACAGACGGCGCCGAACGACTACAATACTTTCAATTCAAATTACCAAAGTACCCCGAATGCATTCAGGGGCACGATTTCGGTATCCGCTAACAGCGCGGTCAGCAACAGGGGTCTTGTCGTCTCTGCCAATGCCAATGCAAGCGGATATCAGTATGTAACCTTCATGCTGACCGGCACCGGAACGACGACCACCTATTATTCGCCCATTACCGTCAAGAGAGGCGATCCCGGCAATGTTACCGGCTCCGGCTTTTCATACACACCTTCCGTTTCTGTCAATACTTTACAGGATTATCTTACAGCTAACTCATCGATCAACGGAACTGTTTACTGGTATTACACCAACTATCCGACAGCTCCGGCGAATTCCAACGCTTTTATGACAGAGCACGGGAATACATCAAGCACGGTCAAAGGAACTTTCCCGGTAAATACTACCGGATATGGTGCGGTTAATCAGTATGCAAAAGCCTACAACTTTGTTGCTTTCATGCTGATAGATTCAAGCAATAACCGTTATGTCCCTGTCTTGGTTTCGAGAACCGGTTCGGGCACAGGCCTCGGCAACGGAATTACATACGGACCTTATATAACTACATCCGGCACTCAAGACAACATACGCGTGACAACAAGCGTAACCGGCAGTGTTTATTTCTACTACAGCAACACGAATCCCGGTTTCATTAGCTCAGAAACTTTCGCAACCAATTACAGCGCGGCGCAGTTTACCTCTATTACCGGCGCGATACCCGTCAGCGCCAGTATGCAGGCGAGCTACAATGTAAATGTTTTAGGCAGTTCCGCAGGCTATGTTGTATTCATGCTTATTGACGGCAGTAATAACAGATATAATCCGGTTACGGTTCCGCGAACCGGCGGCGGAAGCGGAGCCTACAACAACGGATTTTATAACACTCCGACTATTGAAACCTTGTCTTCCGGCGATAAGATTACTTTCCAAGCTAATGTCACGGGAAGGCTCTACTATATCTATTCAAACAACTCCAATATGGCTGCCAACACGATAGCGACAGGACGTGTTCATAGTTTCAATAAGACAAGTCAGATTTCATTTATAGACCCCAGCCCCGATACCAATTTCAGCTATATCTGGTTCGTCCTCTTTGATGGCACAAGATACTATGACCCTGTTAAAATCTCCCGCGGCGGCGGGGGAACTACCCCTTCCGGCAATGGATTTACAGATATGATAGCTACTATTGAAGGTACTAGGTATCTTATATTGACACCCGGAGCAACCGGATTACTATATCACTACGTCTCAGTATCTTCCACTGTACCCAGTTCGGCTACCTATTTGCTTAACTATGAGGCATCGCAATTGCCAAAGGGAAATACAGGTGTTACTAAGGATATTCCATATTCAATTAATTTGGACCAATTAAACTCTGATGGTAAGTATATTATCCTTATGCTGGTTTCCCAATCTCCAAGTACCTTCTATGCCCCTAAGGTAATACCGATTCCTACTCCTCCTGAACCTTAAAAAACCCGCCGTCCCGCTTCAAAAGCGGGACGGCTTTTTTCATTATCAAAATAAAACACAGACGCGGGAAACCCCGCGCCTGTCCGATATCAATTCTTCCTCAATCTCTTCGCCAGTTCCCCGTCCGGCGTCACTATCGCGGTCTTATTCCTCTTGTAAGTCACATATCCCGGCTTTGAGCCGTTCGGCTTCTTTACATATCGTATCTCGGTATAGTCGACTTCGACGTTCTCCCCCTCCTGCTCCTTTGAAAAATAAGCGGCGAGGATGGCGCACTCGGTGAGGTCTTCGTCGGGGGGAGTATCGCCGCCGGTACGGATAACAACGTGCGAACCCGGCGCGTTTTTGACATGGAACCATATATCATCCGGCTCGGCAAGGCGGGTGGTGATATGATCGTTCTGGGCGTTGTTCTTGCCGATCAGCACTTCATATCCGCCGGTCGTCTCGAACACCATCGGTTTCGGCTTCTGCGGCCTTGCCGCGACGTAATTCTTCATCCTCGAAGCGTATCCGCTTTCGTAAAGTTCGCGGCGGATGTCGGTGATGTCGCTTTCCGTCTCGGCGCGGGAAAGCGCGTCGAAAACTGTGTAGATGTATTCAAGCTCCCGCTCGGATATCTCGATCTGTTTTGCAAGCTCCACTTCTGCCGTCTTCGCCTTCGCGTATTTCTTGTACCATCGCTGCGCGTTGGCGGCGGGGGAAAGCCGGGCGTCAAGCAGGACCGTCACATCAGCCGGCGGATCTGCCGACCAGTCGGTAAGCTTTGCGGAAGTCATCCCGCGTTCGAGCTTATAGATGTTCGATATTATAAGATCGCCGTTGAGGCGGAATTTTTCCTTTTCGGCGCATTCGGCGATATCCTTTCGCTGAAGGGAGGTTTTTTTCTTTAATCGGGTTTCGGCGTTCGTCAGAAGACGCATGATATCGGCGGCGCGCTGCTGCAGCCGCTCGGATTTCTCCTTTTCTTCAAAAAAGGCGTCGAGCAGCGTCCCGAAATCCGGGAGAGTTTCGACTATTGCGGAGCCGCCGTATTGAATTATCGGCAGATAGCAGTAATCAATCGGTTTTCCCGGCGTTTCAACGCCGTCCTTGAATTCCTTATGCCTGATAAGCGTCGGAGTAAAAGACTTTGTCTTGATGATCCCGACGACAGAGTCAAACGCCTCCCAGAGCGCCCCGGGCGCCCTGCCGCCGGCCCGGAACGCGATCTCCCTCGCGACAAGCTGGCTGAATCCCAGAAACTTCGCCTGAATGAACTTATCCGGAGGAAGATCGGTGTTTTCGTATAATTTGATAAATTCGTCTTTCCCGGTTGTGAGCGGGTCCAGTTTGTCCTGCGGCGGCGGAAGCTCGTACTGCATTCCGGGCAGAATCGGCCGCTTCTGGTTAACCGACATTTCGACTATCCTAAGCGGCGCGATTATTTTGTAATCACCGTCGCAGAGTATCAGGTTTGAGTATTTGCCCATGATCTCGACGACGATGTATTTTTTTGTCGGATATCCCAGCTCGTCGTAGCCGTCGACGACGATCTCAAGCGCCCGCTCGAAACCGAACTGCCGGATTTCGCTTATCTTTGCCCCGACTAAGTGCTTTCTCAGCAGCATGCAGAACATCGGCGGTTCCGTCGGGTTTTCAAAGGTCATTTCGGTTATGTTTATCCGCGGGTTGTTCGAAGATGCGGATATCATCAGCCGCCTGGTCGCGCGGCCGCTGTGAAGCTGCAGCACAATCAGGTCTTTCAGCGGCTGCAATACTCTTTCAATTTTGGCGTCCGCCGCCGCGAGATTCATCTCATGTACGACAGCGGACATCATTCCGGCGTCAAATGCCATATTTCATCCTTATTTCAAGTAACAGGTCAGGTAGTAAGAGCGCCCGACTTCGGAAAAGCCGACACGCTCGGCGAGGAGACGGCTCTTTTCGTTTCTGCAGGTGCAGTTGTATTGAACGGTGTCGTTCGTAAGAAGCAGCTCCCGGGAAAGAAGCGCTATATTCGACGCCGCAAGCCCCATGCCGCGGTATTTCGGGTGCGTCTCACAGCCTATCTCGGTGGTCTTCTCATCAAAACGCATATTTTCGGCGGCGATTGAAACGACGGCGCCGTCGATAACCGAAGCCGAATAGCGAAGCTGCTCAAGCGCAAGCATATCAAAGTCGAAGGTGGTCTTGTTTTTGATTTCTCGCGGGTTTACAAGCATCCGCGAGTCGCTGCGGATAAGCGACAGGTCGATATCCGCCTCATCCTTCACTTCCAAATTATGAAGCCAGATATATTTGCGCCTGATATCCGTCTCATAACCCCAGGATGTGATTATCGGCTCAAATCGGTCGTATATCCACTCAAAGCAGGCGTCGTCAAAGCAGTTTTTCGCCCACTTGCGGGCGAATTCCTCCGCCAAATCAAGGGTGCTTTCGTAGCAGTATATTTTCAGCCGTCCGTCATTTCCGACGGTGTAATTCAGCGGAACGAGAAGGTTGAACCGCTCTTCGATCGGAAAATCCGGATCGGTTTCTATCGTATATCCGTCAATTCGCATGATATTTATAAAGAGAGGGCGGAATATCCGCCGCAATCGCTGACTCCCGGTATTATGGTTTATTTTTCGCCGTCGTCTTTTGGTTCGGGCGGCTGAAGTTCGGTAAGCGGCGCCGAATCGGCTAAGATCATGAAGGCGCCGCCCGCGCCCCTGTCGTCCGAGCTTACATACCTGCCGGCGGGAAGTTGGTTTACATTGTATACGAATCGCCGGTAGCTTTCAAAGTAGCGCATGAAGCTGTCGTCCCAATAAATTATAGCCTGTTCGCCTTCGGCGTTTAGTTTTACTTCTTCCGGCATTGAAAAGGTTATCGGCGCGCCGTATCTGGCGCCGAGGCCGTTTTTGTACCGGACGGTGTAACCGGCGCTGCGATTTTTCATATCCGGGCGCAGGGAGTATATCCTCGCCCGGAAAGTCGGCCGGCTGTATTGGATCAGGTATTTTGAGCGGATGTGCCGGCTTAAAAGCTCGGTAAAATTGTCCGCGCTGACTATGTCGCGGGAGCTTTGGCCGAGCGGTTCGCCGGTCCCGAGATAACTGTTTACCGTGTGCGTGAATTCGAAATAGTTCTCGACAAGCAGATGTTTGTATTGGTTGGGATATTTTTCTATCGATTTTTTGAGATTTTCAAGGTAAACATCCGCATCTTTTCTTCCGCGGCTGAGAGTCGAGGAGATTTTAACCGAGGGGTATCTGTCGGTAATGCCTCTTATTATCATCGTTGCGTATGCGGCGGCGGTTTCGGCGTTCGTCTGCGGCGCTACGCCCAGCAAAAGCAGCGGCTCTTCGGCTTCGGCGTTGTAACTGACGATAAATTCGAGGAATTTCATGAATTCCTCGCAGCGCAGCTGCTCGCAGTCGAAATTCACGGCGATTTCGCGGCATCTGTCAATATCGCCGCGCCCGAGATAGAGATTCATCAGCTGCCCGTCGGCATAACCGCAGTCGAGAACGATGTATTGAAGCTTATAGTATTTGTTGAGATAGATCGCATTCATGCGGAGTTCTTCGTAGTCGACGGCGTTTCCGTCGAGGCGCCGGTTCAGGAAAAGCACGTCGTTGCGGCAGTCTTCCCCCCAGAGCTTTGTCAGATGCTCGTCGTCCGTCTTGTCGCTTTCGCCGAAAAAGTAAACCGAGCGTTCAAGGGCAAGATCGTAAATGCGCATATAGCCGTTTATAGAGAGGGAAAAATACATAATCAGCTGCAGCGCAGACATAAGCAGAACAAATACGATTTTTGACTTTACTTTCATTTCTCGGCCCCGGACGGAATTATTCTGATTATAAAAATATATCTGACATATATTTTACTACATTTAAGCCGTATTGTCAATCTCAAAAGCAGATTCCGGACAAAAGTCGGCGGAAAAAGAAAAACCTCCCGATACCGAAAGGAACGGGGAGGCAGAAAAAATATAAGGAAAGAGACTTTTAGTTCAAAAAACCACGCTGTATTCAGGCTTTTACGCATCTTGCGGTAAAAGTCCATCTTGTCTCCGCGCCCTCCGGCTCGTTCGGGTCGGTTTCGACGGAAAGCAGCTCAAATCCGGAAGATTTCAGCAGACGCCTGAAAGTTCGCATCTCCCAGCATCTTTCGACCTGCCGCTCGTCTTCCCGGATATAGCTGCCGTCCGGCTGTTCCGAAAACATGGTCAGATAAAAGGTACAGCGGCGGGTTTTTTCGTTCCAGTCGTTTGACCAGCCGCAGAATATCCCGTCCGCTTCGAGCAGAAAGTCGTTATCCGCATAAATATTCTCGAACTTATACGGCGTGTTCGCGTCGAAAATAAATATCCCGCCGGGATCGAGGTAGTTGTGCACGAGGGAAAAGCAGCTTTTCAAATCCTTTTCGGAGAGCAGATAATTTACCGAGTCGAGGGTGCATATAACCGCGCCGACGGTTCCGTAAAGCTCAAACGACCGCATATCCTGACAGAGCCAGAGGATATCCTGCCCCGGAGGGGTCCTTTCCCTTGCGATATTCAGCATGTCCGGGGAGATGTCGCAGCCGGTCATATCATACCCCAGCGCGGCAAGCTCGACGGTCAACGCGCCGGTGCCGCAGGCAAGGTCAAGCAGAAGCGCCCCGTCCGGGACTCCGAGACGGCGCAGAGAATCCTGCAGTCTCAGCGCCCAGGCGGGGTAATCGATTTCAGAATTCAGCGCGTCGTAAAACCGGGCAAGCGCGGTGTATTGCCCGCCAGCCTCCCGATCGCTTTTCAGATTCATTTGCTGTGTTCCAAGCGTTTTAATGCGATGATGTAGCCGTCGGAGCCGTATTTAAGGCAGCGGTTCACCCGGGAGATGGTAGCGGTCGAAAGGCCGGTCTGTTCGGATATATCGCTGTAAATACGGTTTTCATTCAGCAGCTTTGCGGCGTAAAAGCGCTTTGACATCTCCTGCAGCTCGGAAACGGTGCAGAGATCCTGAAAGAAGCCGTAACATTCCTCCTGATTTTCGAGGGTAAGTATCGCTTTGAAAAGATAGTCTAACTTTTCGTCCCTGATTTTGTCGGACATTGTATTACCTCCTGAATTCATTTCGATTTATGTTTACATTATTCTTGTTTTTTATTTTAGAACAGCATTCCGGCAAGCTCTCCGACAGTCGCGCCGGAGATGTATTCGGCGATGTCGGAAACCGCCGCTTCGAGGTTCTCCCTTGTGAATCGCAGCCCGCGCAAACGTTCCTCAATCTCCCGGACATCCTTCCGGCCGAAAAAATCGCCGGATATCGCAATATCCGAGATGTATCCGCCGGACAGCGAATAATCTATCCGCAGAAGCCCGAAGGGGAAATATCTTGTCACGCTGTCTTCAAACTGCTTTGACTGTCCCCAGTTCCATTCCCATCGGCTGTATTTTTCGTCGGCGAGACGCTGAATCGCGGCGTTTTCCTCCTCCGTGAAGGGGCGGATAACGGCGTCCGGCCAGCTTTTTTCGGCGTATTCTTCAATCGCGGCTTTGAATCCGCCTGCGTCGAGGGAAAGCTCGTAAAGCTGCTTAAGATTTCCGACGCGCGCGCGGATGCTCTTGACGCCCTTGGATTTCAGCTTTGCGTCGTTTACGTTGAGCGCTCCCGACATATGCGACAGATCGGCGCTGTACAGAAGGGTGCCGTGGTGCATTATTCGGCCGGAACGGCGCGCCTGCGCGTTGCCGGAGATTTTCACTCCCTTTGAAACGATATCGTTCCTTCCGGAAAGCTCCGCTTCGATGCCGAGCGACGCCAGCGCCGCCGTCACCGGGGATGTGAAGCGGGCAAAGTCGATATCCGAGCCGTCGTCGTCGACGATAAAGGTGAAATTGACGTTTCCGAGGTCGTGGAATACCGCGCCGCCGCCGGAAAGCCGGCGCACAACTTTGATGCCGTGTTCTTCTATGAAGCCGCGGTCAAGCTCGGCGTAGGCGTTCTGGTTGCGGCCGATGACAACTACCGGCGCGTTTATCCAGAGCATGAAGACGTCGCCCTTCATGTTGTCGATTAAATATTCTTCGGATGCCAGGTTGAAATACGGGTCTGTGTTTGAGGTTCTGAAAATCGTCATAATGCAGTGAAGCTTTTTCTTTCGTTATATTTTCGCGCTTTACAATATTATATCACTAAATCAACTTTTTTTCAACGGATTAATGAAAATTGGCTTGAATCATTAGCTGTTAAATTGTTGAGATGTATTGATTTGCAAAACATCGGGAAAGGAAAACTAAACATTTCCGTCTCGGTTCCTCGCATTGCCCCATATATTCACAATGTGTTTATTGATAATTTAACATTGATTTGGTATAATTAAACACGATGGTAAAACGGGACGCAGACGATCCGAGCGGGAATTCCGCCGGGTACGCATAACGCAGCCTGTCAGCTGTCGAAAAAATAAACCTGCGCCGCACCATACGGGCGGCAGCGAAAGGAAGTATCATTATGTCAACAAACGTTGAAACCACCCGCAGCATCAGAGCAGCGACGATGCGCCTGACTCAGATAGCTATTTTAGCCGCGCTGGTAATCGTTCTCCAGCTTATCGGCAGCTTTACCGGGATCAAAATCGGTCCCTTCACCCCGACCCTCGCACTTATTCCGATAATAATCGGCGCCGTGCTGTACGGTCCGTCGGCCGGAGCCTTCCTCGGCGCCGTATTCTCAGTTATCGTCTGCATCGCCGTTGTGACCGGCGCCGACGTGGGCGGACAGCTGATGTTCCAGTATAATCCGGCGGTGACCCTTATTCTCTGCATGGTAAAGGGAACGCTCGCGGGATTTGCCGGCGGCGCAATATACAGATCATTGGCAAAGACAAACGATCTTGCCGCGCTCGCATTGGCGGCGGTTGTTACTCCGGTAGTCAACACCGGTATCCTCTGCGCCGGAATGATGACCGTCTTCGCGCCGCTTGTCAGCGGCTGGGCGGAAGGAGCCGGCGCGGATTCCATCGGCAAGTTCATTTTATTCAGCGTTGTCGGCGTCAATTTCCTGTTCGAGCTTGTGCTCGACGCGGTACTGGTTCCGGTAATAAGAAGAATCATCTCTGCCGTTTCAAAAAACAAAAGCTGATTTATATTAAAATAAACCCGCCGC
>DUUJ01000058.1 GCA_012841635.1 Clostridiales bacterium
AAAGACGGTTCACCAAGTCCGGATCGTCTACCCGAACGGCAATATATCCGTCACCCGCCTTCGGTGAAGGCAGCCGATTTTCGGTTTTTCCGGCCGGATAAAGTATTTTCTCTACTTCGGCAAGATCGGCCTCTTCATCGATTGTGACCAATAACTGAGTTTCGCTCAGCACAACCTGATCCGCATATCCGCTTTCAACCAGCTCAAGGAATTGGCTGTATTCAATAGTCTGTGCCGATTTACTCACCCTGTTCATGAAAAACATGTTTATCAATGAAGTGATGAGAAATACAACTATGAATATATTGAAGATATTCGGGCCTTTGGGCGCATTGAAAGCGGAATTGTCGTTTTTCCCGGAATTGCCGCCGTAATTACCGCCGGCATCGCCGGCACCGCCTGAATTCATCTGATTGGGATTATTTCCGTTGATGTCATTTTGTTCGGTATCAACTGTGTTTTGAAAATCTTCTTTATGTTTTGGTTCCATCTTTTTTCTCCTCCATAATTTTATAACGTCACTTCGCTTAATTATAACACTCCAATTTTAAACTTGTCAACAGATTTCATTTAATTCGGAACAAAACGAAATTTGAATTCACGGTTTGAGAATTAAATTGACATAATAAAAATTCCCTCCGCCGGGCATTATCTTTCCGGCGGAGGCAATTCTGATTGTTTTCAGCCCCCGAATGAATTGAGTTTTTCCATAAGGGCTATGTCGGCGGAGCTGTGTTTTTCATAATATGAGGAAACATTCGTGTTCGGGTCTTTTATGTCAAGCAGCGTCCTTACCGAAGTTGACATCTTCGCGCCGAAGGTGTAGGCGACGTCGAGGAACATTTTTGAGCGGAGAAGGTCAATTACCTTTGCCGAATCTTCGTCATATGAGTATTTGTTTTTAAGCGAAATCTCGACAAAGGCGGGGTAAACTTCGGTATATCCGGCGACAGTCATCGCTTCGATGCAAAGCGATATCTTATCGGTTTCCGGCGCGGTCAGCGGAACCGCGTGCATATAGTCGGTGTAGACCGCCACATAATCCGGCTGCGTTTCGTCAAGCTTCGGCGGGCAGAGGATGCCGTATTCGACGTCGCTGTCGCGGAAGTGACCGGCGGCTAAGTTCAGCGAATCGTAGATAAAGAGCGAATCGCCGTTTTTAAAAATTTCTATCGGATTTTCATCGGCGGTACTAAATACGGCGGGAGAGTCATACAGCATCGAATAGAGCTTTTCGACCGCCTTCTGAGTTCTGCCGACATCGGGTGTGTATTCAAGCGCGCCGTTTGCATCGGAGGTGAAGGTATAAAGTCCGAGGGTGGGGTTGATAAAAGACAAATACTGCGGAAGATTGACATAACTAACCTTGTCTCCCGCGTCGGTTACGCCGTTGCCGTTTACATCCGAATATGCGGCGCTCATCATTTCCCCGAGAGCGTCGAGCGTCCAGACTCCGTCGTAAATCTTCTGATACGGAACTTCCATGCCGAAGTCGGCGCAGAGCTGTTTGTTTATAAACCAGGCTCGTATCCTCGAAACGCCGAAGTAAGACATATAGTTTGAGAAGACTACCATCCGGTTATTGATCCGATACGCCTTTACCGCGCTCTCCGGCCACCAGAGGGCGGAGAAATCGTTGTTCGGGAATTCGGAAATATCGTAAAAGTAACCTTTCAGCGCCATATTGCCGAGCGCGAGGTCCTGGCAGGTGACGATGTCGCATTCGTCGTCCCCTGAAAGCACCATCCGCTCAAGCGGTCCCGGATCATCATAAAGCTTCGGCTCGATTTTAATATTCAGCGTCTCCTCGACCAGGCGGTTGGCGCAGTATATAGCGTCGTTTATGACTTCGCCGTTTTCCTCCGCGCGCAGGGTGTAAAGATAGATATCGTATTGCTTCGTGTCGCCTATCCGCAGCGCGAAGCCTTCAAGGTCGGAATCCCTGAAGATTTCCATCGCGGCGGTCGTTTCCCCGGCAGTTTGCTCTGCCGTTTCCTGCGCGGCGGTCGTTATAGCTGTCTCATCTGCCGTGCCTCCGGCGTCGGCGCAGGCGGATATCAGCAGCAAAACCGCAAGCAGCAAGGATATAAGCAGCTTTTTCATAATTCCCTCCGTTTTTATATATTTGGCAGATAATTCCGAAATGTCCGTATGTTTTGATTATATCATGTTATATTTGTTTTTTCAATGTATAAATCAAACCGGTAAATGTTATATTTCAAACTAAAAAAAAGAAAACTGCAAATACTATATAAAGAAGCGATTTTAAAGAGCGTTGCCGGTTTTCATTATTTAATGTAAAGTTTTGGTTAATTGTATAATATTTTCTTTATTCCGTTGACATTGATTATTAAATATAATATACTAAAGATGATAATATCGGTCGATTTGAACTAAATTTCAAATCATATAATAACAGATTTCGATGATGTCAATTCTGCCGAAATATGAAGCAAAAAGTTCTTTTTCCCATCCTGAAACAAACGAGTTTTCTTCAAAACCAAGACAAGCCGAAACAAGATTTAAACAATATAAAGAAAGGAAAAACCATGAAACCCATTAAGAGATTCATCGCCTTCGCGCTCGCCCTTTTAATGCTCGCGGGGCTGCCGCAGGTTATCTTCGCGGCGCCGAAGGTCGGAGATGTGGTCGACCATGTCCTTCATACCGACATTGTCACCTATATCAACGGATTGCCGATACGTTCCTACAACATCAAGGGTTATACCGCCGTCATAGTTGAGGACCTTTCGAACTACGGCTTTTATGTCGTATGGTACGGAACCGAAAGAGAGCTGACCGTCAGGCCGCTTGCAAGCGG
>DUUJ01000059.1 GCA_012841635.1 Clostridiales bacterium
CTCGAACAGCCGCTCAATTTGCCCGCATAAGCGCAATCTGACCGACGCGCAGTTTACGCGCATCGTTAACCTCGGCGGGGTTGCCGGGCTGAATTTCTGCCGCAATTTCATTGTCGCAAACGGCGACGGCGTCCCCTGCGCGATAGACGACATCGTCCCGCATATCGAGCGTTTTATGTCGCTCGGCGGCGAAGATACGGTGGTTATGGGCGCCGACCTCGACGGCACATCGCCGCTGCCGCTGGCGGCAGGCAAAAAAGACGCGCCGGAAATAATCGGCGCGGAGGAGCTTTATCTTCTGGCTGATCGGCTGCTTCAGCTAAACTATTCGGAAAAACAGGTTCGGAAAATATTCTCGGAAAACGCGAAAGCGTTTCTTAAAAGGAATGATATAAATGAGCAGATTTTACATTGACGAAATAAAATATGTCTCGACCAGAGACATTGAGAAAAAAGAGCTGATAAGCTCTGCGGAAGCCATACGGCGCGGACTTGCGCCGGACGGCGGGCTTTATATGCCGGTTTCGCTTCCGCATTTCGGCATAGCCGAACTTTCGATGCTGTCAAAGCTCAATTATCCTGAGCGCGCCGCCTTTGTTCTGCGGCGGTATCTCACCGATTACGGCGAAGATGAGCTGCTCTCGATGGCAAAGGCCGCCTATTCGGCGGATAAATTCGGCCCCGCCGATAAAAAAGGCGGCGCAAATCCGACCCCTCTGCGCCGGCTTTCAAGCAGAAATACGGTGATGGAACTGTGGCACGGTCCGACAAGCGCGTTCAAAGACATGGCGCTGCAGCTGATGCCGCGGCTGCTCTCGGCGGCGCTTGAAAAGACGGGAGCTGAAGGCGGCGCCTGCATTCTGGTCGCTACCTCCGGCGACACCGGAAAAGCGGCGCTCGAAGGCTACAAGGATGTTGACAGAACGAAGATAATGGTCTTCTACCCCGCAGAGGGCGTTTCCGCCGTTCAGAAGCTGCAGATGATTACTCAGGAAGGGGAAAATGTATGCGTAGCCGGCGTCGACGGCAATTTCGACGACGCCCAGACCGGCGTCAAACGCATCTTCCGCGATCCGGCGGTCACGAAGGCGCTTGAAGAAAAAGGACTCTTCTTCTCCTCGGCAAACAGCATAAACTGGGGACGGCTTGCGCCTCAGATCGTCTATTATTTCTCCGCCTACTGCGACATGGCGTCGGAAAACATCATTAAATTGGGCGACGAGATCGACATAACCGTTCCGACCGGCAACTTCGGCAACATTTTCGCCGCGTATATCGCCGCGGAATCGGGACTTCCGATAAGAAAGCTGATTTGCGCTTCCAACACCAACAAGGTGCTGACCGATTTCATCAATGACGGAGTTTACGACCGCCGCCGCGAATTTTACACGACGATTTCCCCTTCGATGGATATACTCATCTCGTCGAACCTTGAGCGGCTGCTTTACTCAATGAGCGGTCCCGCCGAAACGGCGGAATATATGAAAGCGCTTTCGGAGGAGGGAGTTTACAAAATCTCCCCGAAGCTTCATAAAGCGGTGCAGCGCCGTTTCGCCGGACATTTTGCCGACGAAGACGCCTGCCGCGCCGCGATAAAGGAAACCTACGAAAAGAAGCATTATCTCTGCGATCCGCATACCGCCGTCGCGTTTGCCTGCCTGGAGCAATACAGGCGGGAAAATCCCGGCGAAACTCGCAAGATGCTTGTCGTTTCCACCGCAAGCCCCTATAAATTCGCCGGTTCGGTGTTTGAAGCGATTACCGGAGATATGGCAAAAGACGAACTCACCGCCGCGGCGGAACTTTCGGCGCTTACCGGGACAAAGCCGCCGAAGCAGCTTACCGGTCTTGAAAGCCGCGAAGTCCGCTTCCCCGGCGTCATCTCCCCCGACGATATGGCGAATGAAGTAATAAAATTCGCCGGACGGTGAAGTCCGGCGGTATGGCGATGAAGTTCGCAAATGTGAAAGTTTTAAGGTTTTTACCGATTTATCTTATCTGACCGTCGCCGCAGACGATGTATTTGGTAGTTGTCATCGCTTCGGCGCCCATCGGTCCTCTGACGTGAAGCTTCTGGGTGCTGATGCCCATCTCGGCGCCGAGGCCGAACTCGCCGCCGTCAGTGAAGCGAGTGGAGACGTTCACATAAACGCAGGCGGAATTCACTTCTCGCTGAAAGCGCTCGGCTGACGAGAGACTTTCCGTCATGATGCCGTCGGAATGTCGGGTTGAATATTTTTCGATATGCCGTATCGCTTCGCCGACATCCTCCACCGTTTTGACGGCGATGATCAGGTCGTCGTATTCGGTTTCGTAATCGATTTCGGTGACTTCAATCACCTTGTCGGTAAATCCGTTTTCCGAAAGAACGGCGAGTGAACGGGGATCGCAGCGGAACTCAACGCCCGCGTCCCTTGTGCGCCGGTAAAATTCCGGCAGGAAATCATTAAGGCGGTTTTTGTGGATCAGCATAGTCTCGACCGCGTTGCAGACGGCGGGACGGGAGCATTTTGCGTTGACCGCTACATTAACCGATTTTTCGAGGTCGGCGGATTCGTCGATATAGATATGGCAGTTGCCGGCGCCGGTTTCAATTACCGGGACGGTGCTGTTTTCGACGACATTTTTGATAAGCCCGGCGCCGCCGCGAGGGATAAGCACGTCAATGTACCCGCGGAGCCGCATCATCGCGTTTGCTCCGTCCCTTGTCGTGTCGGCGACAAGCTGTACCAGCCCTTCGTAGCGCCCCAGGGCGGATTTTATCGCTTCGGCGGTCGCGATATTGGTGTTCAGCGCCTCCCGCCCGCCGCGCAATACCGCGGCGTTGCCGGATTTCATCGCGATTGCCGCCGCGTCGGCGGTGACGTTCGGTCTCGCTTCATAGATTATCCCGACGACGCCCATCGGAACTCTTACTTTCGTGATAACAAGCCCGTTCGGGCGGACGATTCTTTCCCCTCCGCCGCATGGGTCGGGAAAGGACGCGACCTGCCGCATCGCGTCGGCGGCTTTGCAGATTCTCGGCTTGTCAAACAGCAGCCGGTCGAGCATCGGCTTCGGATAGCCGGAAAGTCCGGCGGCCGTCATGTCGGCGGCGTTCGCCTCCTCGATTTTATCGGCGGCGGCTTCAAGCGCGTCGGCCGCGGCTTCGATAAGCCGGCTCTTTTCCCCGCCGGAAAGCCCGGCGAAGGCGGTCTGCGCCTCTTTTGCAATTTCACAGAGCGCTCTTACGTTTTCAAATACGGTTTCGTTCATAATATCACCCGGCGGAATTTTCCTTTAAATATTCTTCCATTTTGTCTATAAGCATGCGGTCGTTGCGGAAAGTCAGCGCGTTTCGCGCCCCCTCCGCCGTCACCCATTCATAACCGATGACTTCTTCTTTCTGAAGCGTGATTTCGGTAGTCAGCGGCCGTCCCAGAAAATAGACGACATCTTTAATGACGCCGGGACAGGGGGAAAAGGTAACCACCATCCGAAATCCGGTGTCGAGCTCGACATCGAGTCCGACTTCTTCCTTTACCTCTCTCAGCGCGGTCATCTCTTCCGTTTCTCCGCTTTCGACATGGCCTTTCGGAAAGCTCCAGTGCCCTTTACGTTGGTGGATCAGGAGGATTCGCCCGGAATCCGATACTATTATTGCCCCGCAGGACTTCTCCCTTCTTCTGAAGCCGTGTCTTGCGATGGCGGCTTTCGGTTTCTTTATATTCATTTTATTTGACCTTTCAATATTTTTTCATCTTATATCATACACCATTCTGACATATAATTCAAGCGCATTTTATTAACTCGGAGGAAGCATTATGAAAAGATACGCTCAAAGAGCGGCTGCTATGTTTATTGCGCTGGCGCTGCTGGCGCTGCTGGCGGTTTTTCCGGCCGGCTGCGATCTTCAGCTGAGGGAGATGACAAACCTGCCCGATCCCGACGCCGAGACGACCGCCGAAAAAGCGGAAGTTACCGAAATCGCCGACGACGCAAGTCCGGATATTTCGTCGCTGAGTGAAGACGACTGGTTTTCCGCGCTTGATGGATTCTGGCTTGCCGATGACGGCTGGTCGGCTTCTCTGAGATTTGCTGCCGAGGGTTTTATTGAATGGAAGATACAGAGAGAAACCGACAGCTATGCTTATGCCGGATACGGCGAATTCCGGAAAAACAACGACGGCTCATGGGCGGTCGATCTCTTCGATTTTCTCAGAAGAGCCGACGACGACGGCAATGTGCCCCCGTCCGCGTCGATCCTGCCCGGCGAAGGCGGCGGACTCATCCTTTCTGCGACGGTATACGAAGAAAACGAAGCGGGAGAAAAGGAGGAGGCAACCTGCGATTTCCCGCTCAAACGGATCGAAACATCCAAGCTCCTTACCCTCCGCTTTGTTTCCGAAGAGGAAGCAACCGAAGAAGAAAAAGCGCTTTGCCGCTACGACATCACCGACGCCGGCGCGTCCGGCGATCAGTCGGTCGAGCCGGAATATATGATCGTTACCGTCGAAGAAGACAACACATACATTGAGCTGCAGCGGCAGCGAAACATCACGGAGATCACATCTGACGGCCTTCTGAATCCCGTAAGAAATGATCAAGAGACCCTTAACAAGGGCGACAGCTTTGCCGTCCTTGTCCGGCGCGCCTGGCACCCCGAGCTTCGCGTCTCCGCCGTCTGCGGCTCCTATTCCGGGACATACGACGTAGGATCCGACAACTGGATGGGCCTTGAAACCAAAACCCGCTTTCTTATCGGCTATGATCCCGCGAAGATGAAAAGAGGACTTCCCGCCGAAGATATGGATAATTTAAACAACGTCCTCTGCGGCGACTGGGTCTTTTACAACGAGGAGGAGCCGACAGCCTCTCTTTCGCTGCGCCGCGACGGCAAAGCGCAGATATTCCCGGTCGACGGCGGCGAAGCATTTCTGCTTTCCTATGAGCTTTTCACCTTTGACGAGGAAGCGCAGCTTCCGAACATGATAAGCTTCACGGCAGATGAAGGGGACACATTGCCGGAGGGCGCGCTTGAATACGGCGCAAAAATATCCGATTTCACAGTTTACCTGACCCGCTTCAACGGCGAGACGCTGATGTATTTAAAGCAATCGGGCAACGGCGACACCGTGTTCGGAAAATTCTTCGGCCTTGACAAGACTTACGATATCTCCCTCACCTTCCACCGCCGCGACTTCTATATCCCGGCAAAAGAGGCGGGAGCCGAGGAAGCCGACACAAAGAAGAGCATGTTCATCTGGCGCTACGACGAAGACAAATACGCGATCTACGCAAGCCCCGCGCATGTCGAAACCGACGAATACGGTTACGAAACGCTTTATATCGAAGACGAAATTACCGAATATATGATAGGCGTCGGCGAGTCGGTGTTTATTCTTGCGGATTGTTACAATTATTTTTATCCCGGCGATATATACGACGTCGAGCTGACTATGGACAGCATGGTCTATTCGATTCTGGAACTTGGCTTTGAGTTTTGATGAGTTATTGAGTTATAAGGAGCGAAAAATGGCAGACAAGACGAAACATCTCCTTGAAATAGCCGGCATGCAGATCACCGTGCTTTCAAGCGAAAGCCGGGAGTATATGGAGGCGCTGGCGGATACTCTTGACAAGCGCATCAGGGAGATAACGACGGCAAACCGCTACATCTCCCGCGCCGAAGCGGCTCTCCTGGCGGCGCTTATCCTGATGGACGAGCGTCTTCACGCCGAGCTGCGCACAAGCGAACTGAACTCCCGTTTTGCCGAATACGGCCGCGTCCTTGACGACGCAAAGCGGGAAAACGACGAGCTGCGGAAGCTCTTGGGCAGATGACCGCTCAAAGCGGTAAGAATTTAAAAAACAGAGCGCCGGAACTGCTTTCTCCGGCAGGCTCGCACAAAGCGCTTGCGGCGGCGCTGGACGCCGGAGCCGACGCCGTATATTTCGGAGGTTCGGCTTTCAACGCGCGGATAAACGCCGCGAATTTCGACGAGGGCGCAATCGTCGCGGCGATAGCCGAATGTCACGCAAACGGCGCGCGGGCATATATAACGGTAAATACTCAGCTTTACGACCGCGAAGTGCTTCCCGCGCTCAAATACGCCGCCTTCCTTTACGAAAGCGGCGCCGACGCGCTGATAGTTGCAGACCTCGGATTTTCCGCGCTTGTAAAGAAACACATCCCGGATTTCGAGCTGCACGCTTCGACCCAGATGACGGCTCACAGCGCGTCGGCCGCACGATTGCTGAAAGAAATCGGCTTTTCGAGGATGGTCTGCGCGAGAGAGCTGTCCGAAACACAACTCCGCCGGCTCTGCGCCGAATCGCCGCTTGAGATCGAGATGTTCGTTCACGGCGCATACTGCGTCTCGGTGTCCGGGCAATGCGAATTCTCGGCGATGATAGGAAAGCGTTCCGGCAACCGGGGACTCTGCGCCCAGCCCTGCCGGATGGCTTACAACGGCAGATATCCGCTCAGCCTGAAGGACCTCTGCCTTGCGCCGCATATAACGAAGCTGATCGGAATGGGGGCGGCGTCGCTCAAGATAGAAGGGCGGATGAAACCGCCGGGATATGTTTACGGCGTCACGTCCATCTACCGCCGCCTGCTCGACGAGCGCCGGGACGCAAACGATGAGGAAATGACCCAGCTTGCCGCGCTGTTCAGCCGCGGCGGTTTCACCGACGGATATTTTGCAGGGAAAGTCAACCGCTCGATGCTCGGCATCCGCAGCGAAGCGGACAAGGAAAACAGCCGCGAAGCGAAAGAAGCGCTGAAAAGGGTCAGCGTCAGCCGGGAGCCGCTGAAGGCAGAAAAGCGTTCAACCCCCGTGCTGCCCGATTCAATTATCCCTCGGGAATACCCGGCTCTGCGCAATGAAACTCCGAAGATAACCGCCGAATTCCTCTCGGAAGACCAAATCCCGCAGAAGTACCGCCCGGAAGTCTGCCTTGTCCCGCTCGAAAGATACGAAGGCGGCGCCGACGGCGTGATATTGCCTCCGATCATCCCCGATAATGACCTTGATTCGGTGAGGAGCGCGCTCGAGAGCGCGGCCGCGAGAGGGGCGAAATATGTATCCGTCACTAACATCGGTCAGCTCGATTGGCTCCCCGACGAGCCGCATATAAAGAAAAACCGGGTGACGCTGCTCGGCAGTTTCCGGCTGAATGTATTTAATTCGGAGACGCTCGCCCGGCTTTACGATATGGGAATATCCTGCTGTGAGCTTTCTCCCGAACTCACCCTTCCTCAGCTCCGCGACATCAAAGGCCCCGGACGGGTGATAGTCTACGGGCGGGTGCCGCTGATGCTCTGCGCAAAAAAGATCGGCGCAAAGGAACTTAAAGACCGCAAAAACGTCGTATTTCCGGTGATTGAAAGCAGCTGCGGCGATATCGTTTATAATTCCGTCGTGACTTACATGGGCGACCGCCGGGCAGAACTTCGCAAATACGGCCTCAGCCGCTTTCACTTCATCTTTTCGGACGAAAACCGCGCCGAAGCCGAGGCGATTTTGGAAGCGTACCGCTCGGGGCTGTCGGCAAACTTCCCGATACGGAGAATCTGATCGGCGCAGCCGCCGCCCAATCCCCGGTTATTGACTTTTTTCGGTTTTTGTGGTAAAATATTTGGTAAAATAGAGAGAATTTTCGGCATCTTTTCCCGGATACGCGAAAACTGCGGAAAGGTGCGTAATATACAGTTTTTTCAAGCTGACGATTGGAGAAAACCGATGGATATAGGAATAATTGCAGACGATCGCAAAAAAGAACTGATGGCTCAGTTCTGCATCGCCTATTGCGGTATCCTGGCGAAGCACCGCCTCTGCGCGACCGGAACTACCGGGAAATACATCGAAAGCGCGACCGGGCTCAAGATAGAAAAGCTGCTTTCCGGCGAGATCGGCGGGGCTCAGCAGCTCATTTCCCGCATAGCCTACGATGAGATAGACCTGCTGCTTTTCTTCCGCGACACCCTGCCGGCTGCCGACACCGAAGCCGACCGCAACGACGCCAATCTGCTCCGCCTCTGCGACATTCACAACGTCCCCGTCGCGACAAACCTGGCGACCGCCGAAATCCTCGTCCGCGCTCTCGACCGCGGCGACCTTGACTGGCGCGAACTTATAAACCCGAATTCCGAGATGAACCGCAAAAGAAAAAGGCTGAACCTTTGATCCGGCAAATGATAAAAAACAAATAAAACAACAAATTTCCCTCCCCTGATACACAGGGAAGGGAAATTTTCTCCATATTGCCCAAAAAATCCATTCGCCGAAGGCGACCACAGATTAATATAGTTTCGTCTTCGACGAAACTATACCTCAGAGAAAACATAAACAAAGACTCAACTTTGGAACGGAATAACCCGCTTCGCGGGTTATTCATCATAAGCTTCCGTCATCTTTTCGATTTCTTTCAATATCTTGCTTTCGTATTTCGCAAAGTAGGAAGCGAAATCAGTTTTGTTTTTCCAGAGAAGATCGGTGACGCCGTTTTCGAGAATATCAAGCGCTACCGGCAGAGAATAGGAAAGCGAGGCAAATATGATATCAAGCATCTTTGACGACTCGTTGTCGCGGGCAATTTTGCCGTTGAGCATGATATCGTAGAAGGCGGGCGGAACGACCAGCATCGACTCATATGCAAGCGCTTCCATAAGGATTCCGGTGCGTTCAAGATCGAGCGCAGTCACCGGAACAAGCATGAAAAAAGGGCAGCCGCCGAGATGATAGTATTCTTCCTGCTCTTCGTTGTATTTCGGGCTGGGGATTATGCCGAAGTCGGTGTCCATCGTCCGAAGTTTCTGAATATTGCCCATGCATTCGTTGTAGAAGAGGGTCTGGTCGTTTTTGAAGAAATCAACTCCGCCGTTATTTCCCGAAACTCCGTCGGGATGCTTGAAGCCGTCTATGGCAAACAGCCGCGCGATGGCTTCAAACCTCTCGATGTGATAGCTCTCGTTCATGTCGAAATACGGCATGTCGTTCTCGTCTTTTGCAAGAGATGTATGCGAGCCGACGCCGTAAATGAGCGCCTCCCCGCCGATGGCATACCATGAGGTGTAGCCGTAGCGATCGGCTTTTGTCCACTTGCCGTCGCCGTCAAGGTCCTGCGCGACCGCCGCGCCCAATTCCCCCATTTTTTCCAGAACCCATTTGTTGTCGGCGACAAGCTGATACGGGTCGTCAAGCTCGAAGTTCTGGCGAAGGGTTTTGTTGAAATAAAGTCCCCTGACGCAGTCGTAATGCGTCGTGTCGAAATGCGACAGGGCGTAATAAATCTTGTTGCCTATCGAGGTGTGTTTCTGGGCGTGCTGTATCCACCACGGTTTTTCGAGGTCGATATACGGAATGACCGCAAAGTCGGTTGCCGCGCCGGAATGAATCGTTGATAATACCTCATCCGACGCTATAAGGGCGACGTCAAAGCTGTGGTCTGCCGCCGCGACCGATTTTTTAATATCGTTTACAACGCCGGTGGTCGAAATTTCGCTGATTTTCACTCCGTATTTCTCGGAAACTGCTAAGTTGCGGGTATAAATGGCGTCGTTTACCGCTTCGCCGTTCTGTTCCTCTGCCGTAACGATGAAGATGGTCA
>DUUJ01000060.1 GCA_012841635.1 Clostridiales bacterium
CGCGTCTGGTCTTCGACGCGCATATGGACGAAGTCGGATTTATGATCCGCTCGATCGGCGACGACGGTTTTCTCAGCTTCACGACGCTCGGCGGCATCGATACCCGGGTGCTTTCCGCGCGGCGGGTAATTCTCGGCTCCTATGACGGCAGCCGGCGGATTTTCGGGTATATAACGTCAAAACCGATACATCTTCAGGGCGGCTCCGACGCGCCGGGGATTGATTCGCTTTACATCGACATCGGCGCGAAGAACAAAGCCGAGGCGGAGAAGTACGTCCTTCCCGGAGATTACGGCGTCTTTGACTCGGAATTTATCCGGCTCGGAGAACATAAAGTCAAGGGCAAGGCGTTTGACGACCGATTCGGCTGCGCGATCATGATCGAGACCATCCGCGCGCTGAAAGCCGACCGTCCCGACTTTGACACCTATTTTGCCTTCAGCGTCCGCGAGGAGCTGGGGCTGCACGGCGCCGCCGCGGCTGCGTGGCATGTCCGTCCCGATTTTGCCGTCGCGCTTGAAGCGACGGCCTGCGCCGACCTTTACGGCGCGCCGCAGGGCAGCCGTATCGGCGAGCAGGGGGAGGGCGGGCTTATCTCTGCGGTTGATGCGGGGGCGGTTTACGACGAGCGTTTCGTGAAATTTGCCTTTGAGCTTGCGGAGGAATACGGCATCAAGGCTCAGCCGAAGCGGCTTGCTTCCGGCAGCAACGACTCGGCGGCTTATCAGCGTTCCCGCTCCGGCGCCGCGGTGCTCGCTCTTTCCGCGCCGTCGAGATACATCCACTCGGCAAGCAGCGTGATTGACATGCGGGATTACGAGAGCATTCTTGCGCTGGCGGTGCAGATCGCAAGAAATGTCGGCAGACTCGCCGGCGGGAAAACTCCCGCCGAAACGGCGATGAATTAAAATAACAACGGGTAATTGAAATGGATATTGAACTTATAAGAAAGCTGACCGAAGCCGCCGCAATCCCGGGGCGGGAGAGAGCGGAAGCGGAGCTGATAGCCGAGCTTATCAAGCCGTACGCTGATAAAGTCAAAATCGACCGGCTCGGTTCGGTCATAGCGCGCCTGCGGGGAAGCAGCGCCGCCGGCGACGACGCCAAAAGGATAGCGCTTGAAGCGCCGATGGGGTCTCCCGGATTTCTGGCGAATGACTACCGGGAAAACGGGCGGATCTGCCTTGTGCCCGTCGGATTTGCCGAAACCGGCGCCGCGGTCGGCGCGCATGTCGTATTCGGCGGCGGCGCCGAAGGGGTTATTGTCTCGGATGAAGACAATCCGGGCGGATTTGCCGCCGAAACCGGTGCTTCGACGATTGACGGGGCGAAGGAACTTGTCGGAATCGGCGAATGGGCGGTTTACAAGCCGCATCTTTCCGAAACAAGGGACGGCTGTCTTATCGGCCGGCCGCTTTCCTCCGCCGCCGCCTGCGCGGCGCTGATAACTGCCGCAATGCGGGTGTCGGAACCTGTGAATGACGTCTGGCTCGTCTTCGCATCCCAGAAGACGCCGTTCGGCAGCCGGGGGGCCGGCGCGGCGCTTTACAGCCTCGGCGAAGACGGCGACGTTGACTTCGCCCTTGAGATAGGCAGCTGCCCCGAAGTCCGCTCGAAGAAACGGACGGCGGGAGTTTTGGGGGAAGGCGCGGCGATACGCATCACCGACGGCCGGGTAGTCTGCGATCCGGAGATATCGTCCGGGCTTGAAGCGCTCGCTGCCGATTCCGGCATAAAAACTCAGCGATATATGGGAACCGAGCGGATGAGCGACGCCCTCGCGATGGGCCGCGCCGGCTACGGAGTACGGACCGGCGGGATTCTGGTGCCGGTAAGAAGCCATCACCGCCCGGCGGAGATAGTTTCGCCGGCGGATATTGAAGCGGTAACGGCGCTTGCGGCGGAAGTTATGCGGCGGGGAGTGTGAGGGGAGATTTTGCTTCCCGGGTGTTATGAGCTGAATAAATATATTAAGGATCTAACTTTCAAGTTAGATCCTTTTGCATTGTTTTGAGTAAAGGCTTAAGTTTTTCTAATAATATTGGCTTATTTTTTTTCTTTAATTCACATTCCCATATTCTGATTACAATCCATCCTCTCGCTTGCATGCTGTTAGTCACATCTATATCGTGTTGAATGTTTCCGGCGCGTTTCTTTTCCCAATATTCTTTGTTATCGCTTGGATGAGTATTTCTACAATCATGACCATGCCAGAAACACCCGTCAACAAAAATTGCGATTTTCTTATTCATAAAAACAAAATCCGGACGACCTTTTACATTATAATGTCGACGCCATCCAGTTATTTTATTTTCTCGAAAATAGCCTATGAGTCTTTGTTCTGTACTTTTATTACCAAAGGACTTCACTTTTTTCATGATTTCAGAGCGTTTTTCCTTATCATAAACATCTGGCATTATTATCAGTATCCTTTCAGACTTGGTTATCACACCCCTCGCCACTCATAGTCTGTAGACTTATCGTATTAGTTGCGATATAATTTATTAAGGATAGGAGGTTTTTGTCCTATGGATATTATTAAAATATTTGGCTCAAATCTAAAAAGGTATCGTATTAAGCAGGGTCTTTCGCAAGAGAAATTTTCAGCATTATGCGGTTTACACAGGACGTATATAAGCGATATTGAATGCTTTCAAAGAAATGTCTCGCTAGAAAACATTCAAAAGATTGCCGAAGCGCTTGGAATAGAACCGTACAAACTATTGATGGAAAACGAGGCGTTAGACGAATGATTACAAATTTTTTCGATTTTTGTTCTGGAATAGGAGCCGGAAGGCTTGGTCTTGAACAATGTGGGTTGCATTGTGTTGGTCATTCTGATACCAGCAGGCTTGCTGATATAACTTATCGAATTCTTCATGATTCTCCAGAAGATAAAAACTGGGGTAATTTGAAGAGGCTTAACGGTAAAAACCTTCCAAAATATGATGTTTTAATAGCAGGTTTTCCTTGCCAAACTTTCTCTGTTATGGGAAGACAGGATGGTTTCAATGACGATAGGGGACAAATCATCTTTCATCTTTCTAGGTTACTTAGAGAGTCGCGTCCCAAATGTTTTATTTTAGAAAACGTTAAGGGACTAGTTACTCATGACGGAGGAAAAACAATAAAAACTATCGTGAAAGAACTCGACGAATCTGGATATATTACCAGTTATCGCGTAATTGCAAGTCTTGACTGCGGTGTTCCACAGATGAGACAGAGAGTGTATTTCATAGGTTTCGACAAGAACTTGAATCTTAACTATGATAAATTCAAATGGCCAGATCCACTTCCAATTCCTAAATTAAATGAATTCCTTGTAGATGAAGACAACTTGATTTCTAAAGTTGATTATGGATATTTTAAGAAATATCTCGTCAATCCCACGAATATTTCCCGCGGCTATTCCGAAGACGATTTCCTCAAGGAAGAATACCTTATTCTTGACACACGTATGAATGATATGCGTATTTATCGCGGAAAAGTTCCTACATTACGAGCTCAGCGTGATGGAATATATTATGTTAAAAACCACCAATTACGTAGCTTGTCCGGCTATGAAGCTTTACTTCTTCAGGGGTTCCCCAAAGAATACGCCGAAAAGGTGAAATCTGTTGTTGACAACAGGCATCTACTTATGCAAGCGGGAAACGCCATGACTGTCAACGTAATCAAATTACTAGGCAAATCCATAATCAATTTTTTAAAACAGGGGGGAAAGTAAATGGCAACCACTTGGCAAAATTTTGAAATTGAATGTTACAATTACCTTAAAACAAAATACCCAAAGGCGCAGTTTAAAGCTTTCGGACAGTCAAACTCTACCTCACCAGATATTTTTGTGAGTACAAGCCATGACGCAACCTTTTATATAGAGATCAAGAGTAGTAATGCTCAAAGCGGTCAATTCGTATTAATTCCCGATGAAAAAAGGCAATGCTTTGACTACTCCGATAGAAATCAAACGCCGTTTTTTAGAATTACGCAAATTATAATCGACCATATGAATAAAAACTTTATTCAATATAAATCGGTCGGGTCAGCCGGACAGAACATTGATATTGACAAATCAATATTTTACGATTGGATTAAATGTTATTATTCTAATAAAAGAGTCAAATACTTTATTACTAAAGGTCTCGATTATATTATCTTTCCTATTGAGAAAATTTCCGAATACTTTGATGTGACTTGCTGTTATCGAATGAAGAGAAGCGGTTCATCTTCTGCTGGTTCTTCCAATGTGCCTGAAATAAGAGAGGCTTTGCGGGCAAGCAATATTGCTGCAAACGTAACTGTTAATGGCGGAGATGTATATGTTAAAACGAACTCCAAAATAGATGGAAAGAAGCTTCAAGGAGAAAAATATAAATATTTGTTCCGAAAAACTGAAAACGGAAACTATAATGTGCGTAAGTTGTCAAATACTACTAACTCTAATGTTATATTCTCAATCTCACTTAAGAAATACCAACAGGATTCTTTGGATTTACAATCGTTTGAGAGCAGTCTTTAAATAGATTTGAGATATTCAATATAAGTTCTAAGTGCGTGCTTATAAGTACTCAAATAATACTTCCCAATGGGTAATGATGAATTATATTTCTTCATTTCAGGATTTTTGCCAGTGTTATCAAACAGCGAGAGTAATTGATGACACTGGTCTTTTTTATACTCATCGTCTATATTAATTTGTCCTAACTCTCGTTCCAGTCTTTTTAGACGAGAAACGTTATCGCTGACAACCTTCTTGTTCTTGCCATTTTGCGCTGACCATACCCTATATCCAACTTCATTCATTTATCTTCCTCCTATATTGAATGCCAATTTCTTCAGCGATATATTGTAAAACATCTATAACAACGGAGTTGCCGAATTGTTTATATGCCTGATTATCATTTTTAATAATTTTATAGGTGTCGGGATACCCCATTAACCGCGCGCATTCTCTGGGTACGAGCCTTCTGTATCTACCATTAATCATATAACCCCCGGTCTTAGCGAATACGCCTCCGCCATATGCTGATAATGTGATAGCAATTCCTTTGATACTATATATACGTTCTCCTTGACCGCCTTTGTTGACAATGCCTAAACGAATTGATTTATCGCTATATATGTCATCAGATTTATTTTCCATATAGGTATCAGGTCTATTAACATAATATTTTTCTGGTATTTGTTCTTCTGGTAAAAGAAAATCCTTCACATATTTCTTGAGTTTAAAAGGTTTTGGAAAATTAAAATTATCTATTCCGATGTCATTTCTAAAACAAACCATATAGATTCTTTCTCTTTTTTGAGGAATACCGTAATCTACGGCATTAAGTACTTTATGGCTAAACGAATATCCAAGCTCCTTCATGGTGTTTTCAACAACCTCAAGAGTTTTGCCTTCATCATGGACAGCGAAGTTTTTTACGTTTTCCATAAAAACGATTTTTGGCTTTTTGCATTTCACGATACGCGCAACATCAAAAAATAAAGTACCTCTGCTATCTTCAAATCCACGTTGTTTCCCACTTATTGAGAATGCTTGACACGGAAATCCAGCGCAAAGGATATCATGTTCTGGAATAGTATTTTCATCAACCTTAGTAATATCTCCCTCGGGAACATCGCCAAAGTTATCATAGTAAACTTGCTGCGCAAACTTGTCCCACTCGTTTGAATAAACGCACTTTGCTCCTAAAGATTCAAGAGCAATTCTAAACCCGCCAAGACCTGCGAATAAATCAATGAACGTCATATCTTTAAGTTTTTTTTCTTTAATTTCTACCATATTAATATTCTCCCAGATTTGCATATTAATATTATAGCGCATTGAGCAAATATTTTCAACCCCTTTACATAGTTTTTAATTTTCTAAAGGACTATGAGCATAATAACTAATTGGTTGCTTAACCGAGATAAATAAAACTATGATTAAAAAATCCCTTATATAACAGATTAATCTTTTTGTGTGGTAGAAGGATTCATGTCAATTGAATTTTCTATGACTTTTGCATTTATTTGCTCGCCCTATCTTACCTAATTCCGCTTCATCTGCTTGTCATCCCAAGCTCCGCTATTATCTCACACAACCGCGGGAAACTTATCCCCGCGGCTTTTGCCTCCAGCGGGATCAGGCTGGTGTCGGTCATGCCGGGGGAGGTGTTCACCTCAAGGGTGACGAGGCGGCCGGTCGACTCGTCGTAGATGATGTCGGTGCGGCTGTAACCGCGAAGCCCTAAGGCGCGGTGAACGGTCTCGGCGATTTTCGCGGCTCTTTTGGCTATGTCTTCGGGAATTTCGGCGGGGCAGATCTCCGCCGTCGCGCCCGCCTGGTATTTGTTTACGTAATCGTATCCGCCGACGCGCGGGATTATCTCGACCGCGGGCAGGGCGCGCGCCCGGCGGGTCTCCGGGTCTTCGAGCACGCCTACCGTCAGTTCCCGGCCGGGGATGAATTTTTCTGCGATAAAATCGGATTGATATTTCTCGGCGAGCGCTATCGCTTGGTTCAGCTCATCTTCGCGGCGGACTATCGTAACTCCGCAGGAAGAGCCGCCGGTAAGCGGCTTTATCACGCAGGGGATGCCGATTTCCTTAAGGATTTTTTCGCGGCTGTCGGCGCAGCCGCCGTTCCCGAAGCGCAGCCAGTCGGCGGTGTCGACTCCGGCGAATCGGAGAAGACGCTTGGTTAAGTCTTTGTCGAGAGCGATTCCGGCGGCGGTGTGTCCGGAACCGGTATAGCGGACGCCGAAGCAGTCGAGGGCGGCCTGAATCTGCCCGCCTTCTCCTTCGCCGCCGTGAAGCGCGATGAAGACGACGTCGGCGCGGCGGCAGAGGTCGATAACTCCTTTCCCGATGACAGAGCGGTCGCCGGGGGCGCGGTATTTTGCGCGTATTTCGTCAAGATTCGGTTCGGTTTTGGCGATCGCCGGAACCGGGGAGGGATCGGTCGTAAAATTCGCGTCCGCGGGATTTTCGACTCCGACGAATGAGTCGACGAGCGCGACGTGGTGTCCTAAGGTTTTAAGGGCGTTTGCGACAAGGGCGCCGGAACGCAGCGAGACGTCCCGCTCCGGGCTGATGCCGCCGCATAATACGGTTATGTTCATATGTCGGTTTATTTACTCTTTTTTCGTTATGATGGTTTAGTGTTTCCGCCGCGGTATTCGCCGCGGTTTTATATCGCCTTATTTTTTCTTTGTATCCTTCCCGACGGCGACGCCTATGATGTCGTAATCGAGAACTTCGGTTATCTTCACCCGGACGAAATCGCCCTCTTTCGGGCGGCGTTTCGCCGTGAAGTAAATCTTGCCGTCGATCTCCGGCGCGTCGGCGTAACTGCGGCCGTAGCAGCTCTCGGCGACGGGGTCCCAGCCTTCGTAAAGAACTTCTAAGGTCTGACCGATCTTCTTTTCGTTCAGCTCCTCGTTTATTTCGTATTGGAGCTGCATTATCTTGTCGAGGCGGTCCTGCTTTGTCTGCTCGTCGATCTGATCCGGGAAGTCGGCGGCGGGGGGTGCCTTCCTCGCGGCTGTACGCGAACGCGCCGAATCGGTCGAATTTTGTCTCCTCGATGAAATCGCAGAGTTCGTAAAAATCTTCTTCCTGCTCGCCGGGGAATCCGACGATGGCGGTGGTGCGTATCACCATGTCCGGACCTATCGCGCGGAGCTTCGCGACGGCGTCCCGTATCGCGGTATCGCCGCCGTGGCGGTTCATCCGGCGGAGGATGTCGGCGTTTATATGCTGTATCGGAATGTCGATGTATCGCAGCAGGCGGGGGTTTTCCCGGAATTCCCTGAGCAGCCCGTCGGTGATTTTGTCGGGGTAGCAGTAGAGCAGCCGGATCCACGGGATGGCGGTCTCTGCGGTAATCCGGCGGATCAGCTCGTCGAGGCGGTAGTCGCCGTAGATGTCGAGGCCGTAGCGGGTAGTGTCCTGCGCGACTAAAATAAGCTCGCGGACTCCCAATTCTTCAAGCTCTTTGGCTTCATGAACGATGTCTTCGATTTTGCGGGAGCGGAAGCGGCCGCGCAGCGCCGGGATGGCGCAGTAGGTGCAGCGGCTGTCGCAGCCCTCGGCAATCTTGAGGTAAGCCGTGTATTCAGGCGTCGTGACGACGCGTTCGCCGCCCAGGGGGCATTCGTCGACCGGCTCAAAGCTCTTGTACTTCTCCCCGCGCAGAACCGCGTCGACGGCGTCTTTTATCCTATGTATCGACCCGACGCCGAGCAGCGCGTCGACTTCGGGGAGCTCCTCCATAATCGCGTCGCGGTAGCGCTCGGCGAGGCAGCCGGTGACGATTATCGCCTTGAGACTGCGGTTTTTCTTCAGCCACGCGACGTCGAGGATGTTGTCTATCGACTCCTGCTTTGCCGGCGTTATGAAGGCGCAGGTGTTTATCAGCATGACGTCGGCTTCGTAGTCGTTTGCGACGAGTTCATATCCGGCGTCGACAAGTTCTCTGAGCATGACGTCGGTATCTATCTGATTTTTCGGGCATCCCAGCGAGAGGAAGCCGATTTTCGGTTTTTTGTTCGGCATAATTAACTCCGGATTTTTAAAAAAGTTCAAACACAGTTATTATATCACGCAAAGCGGCGGCTATAAACTGTTTATTGTAAATATTTGAAGGGAATTGGGCGGCGCCGATAATTTAAGAAATATCGACATACGCTGAGACAAGATATTAATTCACGAATTTCGCTTTACAAACGAAGATGATTATAGTATAATATATGATGAATAGTTATCCGCTGCAGTTTTGCGGGCGGAGAAAATCCGACGTATTGTATGTGAAACATGATTATGAACGAGATTAAATACAAAAACACAATGAACGAAGCCGCGGAGGCGCTCAAAACCAGGCTTTCCGCCGCCGGAACCGCCGCCTTTGAGAAGATAAAAGCGTCAAAAGAGAAACGGCCGGTCTGCCCGGTATGCCAAAGCCTTGACTGCTGCGACGACAGGGAAAAATGTCTTGCCGAGTCGCGCGGCCGTCCCTGCTGCGAGACGAGCACCCGCTTTGAGCGGCTGATGTGCGTCCTTATCCGCGGCGCGCACGAAGTTCTGCGCGATATAAACGCGATACGCCGCCGCGACCCCGCCGCGACTTCGGTTGCGGAGGTGCTGACTTACGCCGGGCTTCACGCAGTGCTGCTGCACCGCGTAGCGCACGCGCTTTATCTGCGCGGCAACAGGCTTTCCGCAAGGGTGGTATCCCAGCTTTCCCGCCTTTTTACCGGTATTGAGATACACCCCGGCGCGAAGATAGGCAAGGGGCTGTTCATCGACCACGGCTCCGGCGTCGTAATCGGCGAGACCAGCGAGATCGGGGACAACTGCACCATCTATCAGGGCGTTACCCTCGGCGGCACCGGCAAGGAAACCGGCAAGCGCCATCCGACGCTCGGCAACAACGTCATGGTCGGCACCGGCGCGAAGGTGTTGGGTCCGATGAAGATAGGCGACAACGTCAAAATTGCCGCCAACGCGGTGGTGCTTAGCGAGATTCCGGAAAATTCTACCGCCGTCGGCATCCCGGCGCGGGTCGTCCGCCGCGAAAACCGCAAGGTCGACCCCTTCGACCAGACCCGCACTCCCGACCCGCTGTCGCAGGAAATCTGCCGCCTGAACGTTAAGCTTGAATCGCTTCGCCGCGCCGTTGAGGAGATTGAAAGCGTCCTTGCCGCAGCGGAGGAGGCAAAGTCCGCTGTTCCGGTTTCGAAGAAACCGAAGAAATCGAAGAAGTCGAAAAAAGAGGAAACTTCATCCGCCGCGGAAGAGGAAGCCCCTGACTTAGTCCCGGTTTCAAAGGACGAATAACGCATATTCCGACATATAAAACTTAAAAGACAGATTTTAAAGGACAGATATATGGCTATCAGATTCTACAACACCCTGACCCGCTCGAAAGAGGAATTTTCCCCGCTCGAGGGGAATACCGTCCGCATCTACTCCTGCGGTCCGACGGTTTATTCTTACGCGCACATCGGCAATATGCGCACTTACATTTTCATGGACAGCCTTCGCCGGGTGCTGAAGCGCGGCGGGTACGGCCTGCTTCACGTCATGAACATCACCGACGTCGGCCACCTTACCGACGACGGCGACGACGGCGAGGACAAGCTTGAAGTCGCGTCGAGGGAGCAGAAGAAAACCCCCTGGGAGATCGCCGAATATTACACCGGCGTCTTCATGCGCGACGTCGACGCGCTGCACATCAGCCGCCCCGAGATTATCGCCAAAGCGACCGACAACATCGGCGAGATGATCGAGTTTGTAAAGGAGCTTTGCGACGGCGGTTTCGGTTACGAAATTTCCGACGGAATTTACTATGATATCAGCAAATTCCCCGAATACGGAATGCTCTCCCGGCTCAAGCTTGACGACCAATTGAGCGGCGCGAGGGTTGAAGTGAACTCGGAGAAGCGGAATCCCGCCGACTTCGCGCTCTGGAAAAAGGCGCCGAAAGAGCATATAATGCAGTGGCCGAGTCCGTGGGGAATGGGCTATCCCGGCTGGCACATCGAGTGCTCCGCCATGGGACTGAAATATTTAGGCAACCGCTTTGATATCCACACCGGCGGCGTCGACCACATTCCGGTGCATCATGAAAACGAAATCGCCCAGGGCTGGGGCTGCTGCGGGGAGATTCCGGCGGCGTTCTGGCTGCACGGCGAATTCATGCTCGTCGACGGCGGCAAGATGTCAAAGTCGCTGGGCAACACATACACGATAGCGCAGCTTGCCGAGAGGGGATACAGCCCGCTCGATTTCCGTTATCTCTGCTTCAACTCGCATTATCGCCAGAAGCTGAATTTCACTTTTGAGGGGATGGACGGCGCGAAGCGCAGCCTCGCGAACCTCCGCCGCGCCGTTTCGGCTCACAGGGGAGCCGGGGAGAATTTCGACCGCGCCCGGCTGGATGAGCTGAAAGCCGAGTTTGACGAATCGGTCTTCGACGACCTCAATATCCCCCGCGCTTTAGGCGCCGTCTGGGGGATGGCGAAGCTCGACGGCAAAAACGACGAGATTTTCAGGGCGATAGTTGACGCCGACACGATTCTTGCGCTCGACCTCGACAAAGAGCCGGAAGAAGAAGCCGTTAATGACGCCGCCGACCCGGAAGCCGACGAGATAAATACGCTTGTCGCCGAAAGAGCCGCCGCGAAGAAGGCGAAAAACTACGCCGAAGCGGACAGGATAAGAAATGAGCTGGCTTCACGGGGCATCCGCCTCACCGACACCCCGGAAGGGACGACATGGAAGCGCGAATAAGCCCGGATGACGATAAAAAGTATATAAACGACACCGAAGAAACCGGCACGCAGGATTTTCCCCGCTGGCTCAGCCGCGCCCGGGCGATGCTCGGCGACGCGGCGATATCCCGCCTTATGAGCGCGGCGGTGCTTGTCGCGGGTTTGGGCGGCGTCGGCGGGCATTGCGCTGAAGCGCTCGCCCGCGCCGGGATTGGGAATATCCGCGTCTGCGACTGCGACGTTTTTGACGAGACCAACCTGAACCGGCAGCTTCTGGCTACCCGCGAAAACATAGGCAGGAGCAAGGCTCTTGTCGCGGCGGAGCGGATTCGTTCGATAAATCCCGACTGCCGCGTTACCGTGATAAACGAGCGGATAACGGCGGAGAACGCCGCGTCCGTTATCGGAGACGCTTCCTGGGTGCTCGACTGCATCGACGACGTCGGCGGCAAGCTCGCCCTTATTTCCGCCGCGGCGGAGTCGGGCGCGGCGATTATCAGCTGCATGGGAACCGGCAACAAGCTCGACCCCTCCCGATTCCGGGTAACGCCGGTCGAAAAAACGCACACCTGCCCGCTTGCGAAGGCGGTTCGGCTGAAATGCCGCGAAATGAACCTTGACTGCCTCGCCCTCTGGAGCGACGAGCCGCCGATGAGGAGCGATATCGGCGTTCCCATGTCGAACAGCTGGGTTCCGGCGGCCGCCGGGCTTATGATGGCGGGTCACGCGATACTCGGCATCTGCGGCGGGAGGAATAATTAAAAAGTATATATTACGGTGTTTTGCGCAAAGCATCCCGTAAAATCATATAAATCCGTTTAAGCGGGGAGACACCCGAAAAAGAGAAAAATTTATATAATGTCAGATAAAAAGAACAAAGAAAAGAACCCGCGGCTTGCCACCGTCGGCGGTCAGGCCGTCATAGAAGGCGTCATGATGAAGGGGCGCGACAGCTTCGCCGTCGCCAACCGGATGCCGGACGGTTCGATAAAAATTATAAAAAAACCCTGGAAAAGCATAAGGAAAAAGCATAAGATTCTGAATATACCCATCCTCCGCGGAGTCGTAAACTTCGTCGAGATGATGATGCTCAGCTACAAAACGCTCAGCATTTCCGCCGAAGCGCTGGGAATCGACGAAATCGAGCCGGAGAGCAGGTTCGAAAAATGGCTTGATAAGCATCTGGGCAGCAAGCTTGTCGGCGTAATAATGGGAATCGCCTCGGTTTTGGGCGTCGGCATCGGGCTTCTGCTCTTTATGTGGCTGCCGGTATTTATGACCCGCGCGCTCGACACGGCTGTCGGCGGCGGACTCGGATTTTTCAAAAACCTGATAGAGGGCGTTGTGAAAATCGTGATTTTCGTCCTGTATCTCTGGGGCGTATCGCATATGAGCGACATCAAGCGGGTTTTCATGTACCACGGCGCCGAGCATAAATCGATATTCTGCTACGAAAAGGGACTGCCGCTGACCGTCGAAAACGTGGCGGCGCAGAGCCGCTTTCACCCGCGGTGCGGCACCAGCTTTCTCTTTGTCATGCTGCTGCTTTCGATACTTATCTATTCGCTGCCGATAGTCCCGTGGGACAACACCATTCTTCGGATGCTTGCGAAAATAGCGCTGATGCCGGTTATAGTCGGTATCGGCTTTGAGTTCATCATGTTTGCCGGAAAGCATGACAACGTTTTAATCCGCATCCTTTCGGCGCCCGGTCTCTGGATGCAGCGGATAACCACCCGCGAGCCTTCGGCTGATATGATCGAGTGCGCCGTCGCTTCGCTGAAATCGGCTCTGCCCGACAATTTCCCCGGATATGACCCGGTGAAGAATCCGGATGTTTTGCCGACTGACGGAATCGGCGTCACCGATGAAGACAGGGAACGGCTTGCGGCGAAAGCCGCGGCCGCTTTGGCTGCCGAAACGGAAACAAGCGGCGATAACACAGAAGAACCCGTTTCGGAAGAAGAATCCCCGGAACCTGCCGACGCCGGCGAAGACGATGAGCCGGTTATTCAGTAACCTTTCAAAGCAGGACGAGGAGCGGCTGCGGGAAGCTTTCGGCAGCGGCGCCGAATTTGATGCGGCCGCCGCCCGCGCAGAAGCGGGAGAACCTGTCGCGCTTATAACCGGCGAGCAGGCGTTCTTCCGGGAGAGCTATCTTGTCACGCCGGACACCCTTATCCCCCGCCCGGACACCGAGCGGATCGTTGAGGCGGTTATTGCCGCCCTTCAGGGCGTTGCCGTCCTTCGGAGCGGGGCGCATTTTCTCGATCTCTGTACCGGAAGCGGCTGCATCGCGATATCCGCCGCGGCGAACACCCCGGCTCGGCTTTCCTCGGTCACGGCGGTTGATATTTCCCCCGGCGCGCTTGCCGTCGCTCGGAAAAACGCCGCGCGAAACCGGCAAAAAGCCGTCAGACCCGAAAATTTCGACGTTTTCCGCTTTATTGCGGCGGATGTCACCGACAAAGAAGCCGCCGATGAAATCACCCGCGGACGCCGGTTTGACGTAATCGCCGCGAACCCGCCTTATATAAAGACTGCCGACCTCCAATCGCTTGACGCTTCGGTGAGAGACTTTGAGCCGCTCCGCGCCCTTGACGGCGGAGAGGACGGATTTCGATTTTACCGCGCGATAATTGAGAATTTTTCTCCGGCGCTCTCCGGCGGCGGCGCGATGATTTTTGAAATCGGTCACGACCAGCGCGAGGGGATAACCGAAATCGCGGAAAAATACGGCTTTTCCTGCAAAGTCACCCGCGACTGGGGAGGGAACGACCGGGTGGCGGAACTTAGGAGGAAGCTTGATATATAAAGCCGCTTGCCCGACCCGTGTTCCCGGAAATCAGGGATTCGCAATATCGAACAGGAAAAAATAATCAAAATGTACAGGAAAACAATAAAGAAAGAAAACAACATCCCGACGCTCAGCAGCGGACTGAGCGATGACATTATAAAAGTACCCAAAGAGATATCTCAGTGTTCCGGAATAATGATAAACGGAAAGATAATAAAATCGCTGATCTTTACGACGGATATTGCCATAGCGATGAACAACAACGCGGACGCCATCCTTGCGGTTTATCCTTTTACTCCGCATCCCGCGATATTTTCCGCGATAATGAGCGTGGCGCAGATGCCGGTGTTTGCCGGGGTGGGCGGCGGAACGACGCAGGGCGTCAGAGCCCGCGACATGGCGCTGCTTGCGGAGGCGCAGGGCTGCATCGCCGTGGTTCTGAACGCGCCGGCGCCGGTCGAGACTTTCCGGCTCGTGGAAGGGATTATATTGTGTCCGATAGTCGCGACGATAGTATCCGAATACTCGGATTTTGAAGAGAAAATAGAAGCGGGAGCCTCGATCCTGAACATCAGCGGCGCGGCCAATACGCCGAATATCGTAAGAAAGATAAGGCAGGCCGCCCCCGACATTCCGATAATCGCAACCGGCGGACATACTGCCGAAAGCATTTTGAAAACAATAGAAGCGGGAGCCAATGCGATATCCTACACTCCGCCTTCCAACGGGGACTTGTTCCGGGTAAAGATGGACAAATACAGGGAAGTATCAAAGGAGAAATATTTCGATAACAATTGACAGGTAAGTGTTCCTTTTTTGAGGTTATGTTATAAAGACAGATTCCGGCCGCAAGCCTTTCGGCGGAATTGTTTTCGGCAATCGGATTTAATAAGTTTACATACCGACATGATTAACGGGGGCATATTCTATGAAAAAAATCAGAATTACAGCGGTATTTCTGCTGCTTGTCATGCTTTTGGGAGCTTTCGCCGGCTGCGGCGATTCCGGCGGCGATGCGGCCGTTACCACGTCGGCGCTGACCGACGCTCCCGAGGAGACTACCGAGGCGCCTGTCAAAGCCGATCTGCCCGATGTTGACTATAACGGCGACACTTTCACCGTATATATGCGGGTGAGCGACTGGTTCGCCGCCGACTTCGACGTGAAAGAGCTTACCGGCGACACCATCGACGACGCGATATTCGAGCGCAACTCCAAGGTCGCAGAGCAGTTCAACATCGTCTTCGAGTTTCTCCGCGACAACGACGATTTCGGCCTTAATACCGCCCGAACCGCCGTATTGGCAGGCGATCAGAGCCTCGATCTTTTGCTGCCGCACGCCAGATTCGTATTCCCGTATGCCCTCGAAGGGCTGCTTTACGACTGGAATACCGACCTTCCTTATATCGACCTCGACAAACCCTGGTGGAACGACGACGCCCGCGCCGCCTTCTCGCTCTGCAACCGCCTTTTCGCGATGGTGGGGGATATCAGCTACACCAATTTGGGCTCCTCGAAGTGCATGCTCTTCAACAAGAACATCCTCGATCAGCTGGGGATTGAATCGCCGTATCCGATGGTAAATTCCGGCGGATGGACGATGGATAAAATGGCCGAGCTTACAAAGAGCGCGGCGTCCGACCTCAACGGCGACGGCAAGTATGACATCGCCGACGACCGCTACGGCTATATCACCACCCACTGGAGCGGTCCGATACAGGTCCTCTACTCCGCCGATCAGCGCATCGCCCGGAAGGACGAAAACGACCTGCTTTATCTTACCCTCAACACCGAGACCACCGTCAATGCCTTTGAGAAGTTCTTCGCCATCACCGACGGCGAAGGCGGCTATATTC
>DUUJ01000061.1 GCA_012841635.1 Clostridiales bacterium
GACTTTTGCTTTTTCCCTCGTCGCTGCGCTCCTCGCTCAAAAGCAAAAGTCCATCTCTGCCGTAAATTCTTCGTAAACTATTGCAACTTGCTATTGCAATTTAAGATGAAAAAGTTATTGTGTTTATAACAAAAATTCTAATCGAATCTCCGTGTTAAATGTGCACAAAAATAACATCTCTAAAATGTTAAAATCGCTGAAAATTCAAAAAAATCGAAAAACCTATTGACAAGCGATTTTGTATCGTTTATAATATAGGTGCGATGAGGAAAAAAACGGAATGTAACAAAGACCGTTGACTTCATCAAAAGTAAAAGAATAAAGGAGGTGAGAGGCAGTGTTTACAAGACGGACAGGTTGTCCGGGTCACAGGGCGTTTGACAGGATCGAGCCGTTCAAGCTTGAAACATATCCAAACAAACGTTCCGGCTAAAGCGCGCATCCTATGCAGTGAATTTTTCGTAGGATGTGCGCTTTTTTTATTTTGTTTTCTATCCGGTCGTCAGCTGCAGCAGGCAGCGAGCGCTTTAAATAAAAATTAAAACCCGCATTCAAGCGGGTTTTAATCATATTCGGTTAGTCCGTTTAATCGGAACGCTTTCTGAGCAGGACAACCGCGCTCCCGAGTATCGCCGCAGCCATGATGCAGGCGGGAAGAATGTCGGATGTCTGCGCCGCAGGCTCGGGTTCGGCGGGAAGTTCCTCCGCCGTCTCGGCGATAGGCGCCGGAGCTTCCGTTTCGGCTTCAGTTTCGGTTTCAACCACCGGAGCTTCATCGAAACGGATGTAAGAGAAAGAACCTGACATCGAGTTAGTAAACTCGACGATTATCGTGTGGATTCCGCCGGGGACGATTATATCTGCGGCGAATTCCTCCGCGTAGGTTTTCTCCCAGCCGCCGGTATAGCCGATTTCATAAGTACAGGCGGGAGTATCCGACTTTTCATCGATATAAATTGCAAGAGTGGTTGGGTCTTCGGCGCCGAAGCTGAAGCTGATATACATCTTGTTGGCTCCGTTCGGACCGAAATCGAGGTCTTCGAAGATTACCTGGTCGTTAAGGCTGGAATAGCCGACGCCGTAATCCTCCATATACTGGATCGGATTTCCGCTTCCGCCCTCATTCAGGGTGTCGGGGTCGTCGTAAAGTTTGGTGTTTTCGGTTATCTCCACATTTGAGAATGCCGACTGCGAAGCGAAAACGCCGATCGGCAGGATTGCCGCAAGCAGCAGCGCGGCTGCCGCAATTAAGAATTTTCTGTTTTTCATAACATTGCTCCTCAGCGTGCGTTGTGTTGTTCGTGATGCAATTATAACATCGCAATGAGCGAATGTCAACTGTTTTTGATGAAGAATCCCGGCGTTATTGTGTTTTTTCGGCAGTTTTAAATTATCAGCATCCATATTTTCCGGATGTATTTTGCAAAACCGCATACTCTGCCGTATTTCCCGGCGATTTCGGCAAAACCGCGACTGTTAACATTCGGATAAGCGTTTAATAATATATGTTATATTATAAGACATACTCAAAAAGAAATATAAAACGGCTGCCGGTATCAGGATTTCCATGATCGGCAGCCGAATTGATTTATTAACCCAATGAAATATTACATCGGCTGTTGCGGATGTCAACAGTCTAAAATCAATTAATCCGATGTTCTCACTTATGCTTCATCGCAATCGCGGCCCTTACGTTCGCGGCGATATCCGCAGGAGTCAGGCCGTATTCTTCAAGCAGAGCGGCGGGCTTGCCCGACTTGCCGAATTTGTCCCTTATGCCGACGCGCTTGACCGGACAGGGATGATTTTCGGCGAGCGTCTCGCATATTGCGGCGCCGAGTCCGCCGATGATCTGGTGTTCTTCGGCGGTAACGATCGCGCCGGTCTTGACGGCGTATTTTACCACGAGTTCTTCGTCTAGCGGTTTAATTGTGTGGATATTGATAACGGCGGCGTCGATGCCTTCGGTTTTGAGAAGCTCACGCGCCTGAAGGGCGGAGTCGACCATCATTCCGGTTGCGAAGATAGCGGCATCGGAGCCGTCGGCGAATACAACGCCTTTGCCAAGCTCAAATCTATAGTTATCGGCGTCATTGATAATCGGGAACGCAAGGCGGCCGAGCCTGATGTAAACGGGACCGACATAGTTAAGCGCGGCCTCGACGGCGGCGGCAGTTTCGACGGCGTCAGCCGGGGAGATTATAGTCATTCCCGGAATTGTGCGCATCGTTGCGATATCTTCGTTGCACTGATGGGTCGCTCCGTCCTCTCCTACCGAGATGCCGGCGTGTGTTGCGGCGATTTTAACGTTAAGATGGGGATATCCTATCCCGTTGCGGATCTGCTCATAAGCGCGTCCGGCGGCGAATATCGCAAAGGTGGAAGCGAAGGGAACCAAAAGCCCGGTCGCGGCGATTCCGGCAGCGACCAGCATCATGTTGCCTTCCTGGATCCCGCAGTCGAAATGACGGTCGGGGAACTTCTTTTGGAAGGTTCCGGTTTTGGTGGCGGATGCGAGGTCGGCGTCAAGCACGACAAAATTATCGTATTTCTCGCCCAGGGCGGCGAGCGCGCTGCCGTAGGCGTCGCGGGTTGCTATTTTCTTTGTATCAGCCATTGTCAATTCTCCTTCCGTTCAATTCTCGAGCTCAGCCTTGGCGGCTTCGAGCTCTTTGACGGCCTGCGCGTATTCGTCGGCGTCAGGAGCCTTGCCGTGCCAGCCTACGCTGTTTTCCATATAGGAGACTCCCTTGCCCTTGATTGTCTTCGCGACTATCATCGTCGGCTTGCCTTTCGTACGCTTTGCGAGGTTTACGGCGGCTTCGATGGCGCAGAAGTCGTGTCCGTCGATCTCAATAACATTCCAGTTGAAGGCGCGGAACTTGCCGGCGATGCAGTCGGTGTTCATGACATCACAGGTGTGACCGTCTATCTGAAGACCGTTGTAGTCGACAAAAGCGCAGAGGTTGTCAAGCTCAAAATGCGCGGCGAAAAGCGCGGCTTCCCAGCACTGACCTTCGCCGAGTTCGCCGTCGCCCATCATGGCGTAAACGCGGAAGTCCTTGCCGCAGTATTTGGCGGCTTTCGCCATTCCGCAGGCGGCGGAGATTCCTAGCCCGAGCGAACCGGTAGTCATGTCGACTCCGGGGGTGTGCTTCATTTCGGGATGCCCCTGAAGATAGCTGTCGATCTTGCGGAAAGTTTTAAGGTCTTCGCGCGGGAAATATCCCCTTAGTGCAAGGACGGAGTAAAGCCCCGGCGTGCAGTGCCCCTTTGAAAGCACAAAGCGGTCGCGATCTGCCCACTGCGGGTTCTTCGGGTCGATGTTCATTTCAACAAAATAAAGATACGCTAAGATATCTGAGATGGACAGCGAACCGCCGGGATGTCCGGAACTGGCGCTGTATACGGCTTCGACTGCGCCGAGCTTGATATCGAGGCTTATCTTCTTAAGCTCTTTGATCTTTGCCTGATCCATTTAAACGACTCCAATCTGTATTAATTTCGGATATTTTGCCTTATATAAAAAAATCGGCAGAAAATGCATACATAATTATGATACACTTTTTCGCCCGCATAGTCAAACGTATTTTGTAAATATTTGTAAGTCGGCGCCGGATGAGTCATAATGAAACTTATTTTGTCCCTTTCGTCCCGGCCGCTTTACATAACCGCGCACGCGTAATGTCATACATTTTCTTAAACTTCTTATAAAAACTCGACACCGACTTAAATCCCGCCGTTTCGGATATATCTTCGATGCAGGCATCATCTAAATCCTGTCACTATTCATAAAATCGGAAATAAATTATAAAAAATATCCGAATAACATATTGAAAATAATCCCGACCGGTGTTATAATCATTCTGTAAGAACAAAACCTAAGATATAAGAATTGAGGGGAAAGCGACATGAAGAAGCAGATTTCATTGATTCTGGCTGTTCTCATTATGCTCAGCATAACTGCCGCTTCCTGCGGCGGGAATTCAGGCGGTTCAGCCGGCGATACGACAGCGGCGATATCAGATATTCAGGAAACCGAAGCGCCGGCTGAAACAAATCAAAAAGATACTGTATTAAAGAAAGATTTCGGCGGCGCCGAATATAAGATACTTGCCGCTGCCGAACAATGGAAATCTCAGGTGACCGCCGAAGAAGAAAACGGCGAGATACTGAACGACGCCGTATTTATGAGAGACAGGAATATCGAAGAGGATTATAACGTCGATCTCGAATACGAGGTTATCAACGGCTATTATGCCGGCAAGGAAACGGTCAGGACAAAGCTCCACGGCAGCGTGATGGCCGGCGACGCCGCATACGATCTCTTTACCGGCAACACTGCTTACCTCTGCGAGCGGATTCTTGACGGTCTTTTTATGAACCAGGCGGGGCTTGACCCTCTTGACTTTGAGCGCCCGTGGTATTATAATAATGTAAACAAGAACATAACGGTAAGCGGCAAACTGTTCGTTTCATCCGGCGGCTTCAATTTTTCAAACGAAAGCGAAAGCTGGTGTACCATCTTCAACAAGGAAATGCTTGATTCGTTCGGTCTTGAATCGCCTTATGATAAAGTTTACGACGGTTCCTGGATATTCGATGAGTTTACCCGCATGGGCGCGGTTGCTTCAAGCGATATTGACGGCGACGGCAAATTCACAAAGGAAGACCGCTTCGGAATATTAATGACGCAAACGGAGCCTTTTTATGCGCTTCCATATGGATTCGGCCGCCTTATCACGGTTTTGGATGAGGACGGGATTCCCCGTCTTACCGGAGCCGATGAACGAAACGTCGGGATTTTCGATAAACTCGGCGAATTCAAAAAAGACAAAACGCTTTATTATTCCTGCGAAACAAACCCCAAAGATGAGCTGATTTCAAAGTTCAGCGCCGGACAGGGGCTTTTCGTGCTGTATCCTCTGAGAATCGTCGAAATACCCGAAATGCGCGAGTCGGTGGACTTCGGTATTCTCCCGCTGCCGAAATATGACGAGATTCAGGACGGCTACTACACTCTCTGCTGGGCTGCCGTAGCGGCGATCCCGCTTGTGGTTAAGGATGTCGAAAAATCCGCCGTCATACTTGAAGCGCTTAACTGTTATTCTTATGTGGACGTAATTCCGCAATACACCGAGATAGTCCTGCAGCGCAAACTTTCCCGCGACGACGAATCCGCCGGAACGGTGAAGCTTCTGGCGGAAGGAATTTCAATGGACTTCGGAACTTTGTTCAACGCTTCATTGGAGCCGGTTCTTGTTTTCGCATATGATCTTTGCACTCCCGGCAAATATAGCTCATGGTGGGCGAAAAACGAGATCAAAATTGAAACGAATCTTGCGAAGATCCTTGAAGCAATATCACAGCTAAATTGACGATATTACCGTATATAACAGGAGAGAATAATTATGCTTTACATAGGAAATCAAAGAGAATGTTTTTTCGACGATCATTTCCTCGACGAGTCGAAAACCGGAGCCGAATACCGGCTTCACAATCCGGTTCCCCGGGAAGTGGTGCTGACGCTCGATGAGCTGTGGGAGGGGGACGGCTGCGACTATTACAACTTCTTTTACGACGAGGAAAGAAAAATCCTGCGGCTCTATTATCTTGCCTTCAAGATGCTCGGGGCATACGAGGGGATAAGAGTCTGCTACGCCGAAAGCCGAGACGGCCTTAAATGGGAAAAGCCGGAACTCGGTCTGTTTGACTACAAAGGCACAAAGCACAACAATATAATCCTTGACCCGACGGTTCATAAAAATATCGACAATTTCATGGTTTTTTGCGACTCAAACCCCGTCTGCCCGCCCGACAAAAGATATAAGGCGATCGCGTCGTATAACGACAACGGCCGCGCCGCGCTCTGGTGCTTCTGGAGCGAGGACGGAATAAGGTTCTCACTTGAAAACACCTGCGAGATAACCGACAAAGGCGCTTTCGACAGCCTGAACGTCGCGTTCTGGGATGAGAACGCCTCTAAATACCGCTGCTACTTCCGCTCCTTCCATACCCCGGAAATGGATGAAACGCCTTTCGTAAACGAGTCGATAAGAGACATAAGATATATCGAATCAACCGATTTTGTAAACTGGAGCGAACCCTTCCTGCTTGATTTCAGAGGCGCCGAAGATATTCCGCTTTATACAAACAACGTAATGCCGTATTACCGCGCTCCTCATATCTATATCGGTCTGCCGTCAAGATATGTCGAGCGGAAAAGCTGGACGCCGACGTTTGAGAGGCTCTGCGGCGCCGAGCGGCGGAAGGAAAGGATGAATCATCATCCGCGCTACGGGCTTACGCTCACCGACTGCGTATTCATGTGTTCCCGCGACGGAAAAAGCTTCAAAAGATACGACGAAGCCTTCATCCGTCCCGGCCCCGAAAGACCGCTTAACTGGGTATACGGCGATTGCTATCCCGCGAGAGGGCTTGTCGAGACCCCGTCGCCGCTGTTAGGCGCCGACCCGGAGATTTCCATCTACAATTACGAAAATCACTGGTCGGGCAAACCCGCTGCTCTCCGCAGGTATACCCTCCGCCGCGACGGCTTCGTTTCGCTGCACTCCGGCGCAAAAGAGACGATTTCAACTTCAAAGCGGTTTGTTTTTGAAGGAGCTGAACTCGAAGCAAACCTTTCCACATCGGCAAGGGGATATATCCGTTTTGTTCTAAGAAACGATGACGGCGAAAAACTTGAAAGCTATGAGATATTCGGCGATTCGACATCAAGGATAATTGACTTCGGCGGCGACATATCCAGGTTTTCCGGAAAGCCGGTATATATGGATATCATAATGAGCGATGCCGATCTTTACTCGTTTAAATTTTATTAAAGCAAACAAATAAGATGGGGGAACCAACATGAAACACCTATCGATAATCCTCGCGCTGCTGCTGTTCCTTTCGGTCTTTGCCTCCTGCGGGGGCGAGCAGTCTTCCGAACCCAAAGCCGGCGGCACAACCGCCGATCCGTCTTCGACAACCGAAGCTGAGACGGTAAATCCTTACGGCGACGATCTCCCCGAAAACCTTGATTTCGAAGGCGAGAAAGTCAGAGTGCTGATCTTCGAAAACGGCAACGACCCGAGCAACGGCTGGTGCTGCTATATCGATATGGATGAGTCGAACGGAGAAATACTGAACGACGCCGCCGTTCAGCGGAATATGGAGGTCGAGACCCGCCTGAACATCGAAATCGAGTGTATCGATGGCAGCGGAGTAGTCGATCGGGTAGCAAAATCGGTCACCGCAGGTGAAGATGCCTATGACATCGCTATACCTTTCTCGACCGAAATCCTTACCAAGCTTATCACTTCAAATATGCTCTATGACGTCTCGTCGCTGCCGCATGTCGATTTTTCAAAGCCTTACTATACAAAAGACTCATATGAAACATATGGGATAAACGGCAGGCATTATCTTTTTACCGGGGCTTATACCTATCCGCTTTACAGCACCGTTTCCTGGCTTTTCAATAAAGACGAGTGGAAAAACCACGGATTTGAAGACGCCTACGCAACGGTATATGACGGCAGATGGACGTTGGATTATGCGAGCGCCGTTATGAAGGATACTTATAACGACCTTAACGGCGACGGAAAGAAGAGCGATGATGATTTCTACGGCTTTACAACCGTAGTCCCCTACATGCTTTCTTATATTTATTACGGCTGCGGAATGAAGGGAGTTTCGCTTGAGAGCGACGGATTCAAGTTCGATTACGGCGATGAAATGACTTCCAAGGTCATGGATAAGATTATCGCCCTCGGAAATCATCCGGATGCGAAATATTACAAATCCGGTTGGGACAACTTTTTTGCCGGCAAATCGCTTATGACTCTTTACGGCTCCAGCCTTCCGGGACTGCGGCAGCTTGAATTTGATTTCGGAATGCTTCCGATGCCGAAATTTGATGAAACGCAAGCGGATTATGTCTCATATATGTGCGGAGGCATCACCTGTGTTCCTTCCGCGATACAGCGTCATGAGCTTGTCGGCGCAGCGGTCGAGGCGCTCTTCTCATCATCCGGCAGATACATGGTAGACGCTTTTATCATGAACTACGCCGAACAAAAGGTTCTCCGGGACGATCACTCGATTACTATGTTCAGACTTATCAACACCAACGTAAAATACGACTTTACCCGCTATATCAGCCCTTCGAAAAAGATCGAATCAAACGAGCTTATAAACAAGGTGATAAACAAAGGCGAAAACGTACTCGCGTCCGAATGGGCAAAGATACAGGAAAGCGTTGAAACGGAATTTGCCGACTTCTACGAAAATTACTGCGCGGGATAAGACATACCGGCGGATATTATACCAAACGAATTTCATTACTTTATTCAATTAATCAAAAAAAGCAAAAAATATGAAAGGAGCCCAAAATGAAACACTTATCAATGATCCTCGCGCTGCTGATTTTCGTTTCGCTTATCGCTTCCTGCGGCGATAAGTCAAATCAGGCAGCCGGCACAACGGCCGAACCTTCCGGCGCCGACGATGCGGTAACGGAAAACCCCTTCGGCGACGATCTCCCCGATGACCTTGATTTCGGGGGCGAGAAAGTCAGAGTGCTTATCTTCGAAAACGGCAACAACCCGAGCGACGGCTGGTGCTGCTATATCGACATGGACGAGTCGACCGGCGAGATACTGAACGACGCCGCCGTGCAGCGGAACATGGAAGTCGAGACCCGCCTGAATATCGAGATTGAGTGCATCGAAGGCAGCGGAGTCGTGGATCTGGTAGCAAAGTCGGTCACCGCGGGAGATGACTCCTACGACATCGCGATACCTTTCTCAACCGAGATATTGACAAAGCTTATTATTTCGGACATGCTGTATGACATCTCATCGCTGCCTTATGTCGATCTCTCTAAGTCTTATTACACCAAAAACTCGTATGAAACTTACGGAATCAACGGCAAAAACTATCTCATCACCGGCGCTTATACCTATCCGCTTTACAGCTCAGTTTACTGGCTCTTCAACAAGGACGAGTGGAATAACCGCGGCATCGCCGACGCCTACCAGACGGTATACGACGGCAAATGGACAATGGATTATGTCGATACCGTAATAAAGGACACTTATATCGACCTCGACGGCGACGGCAAGAAGAACGACAAGGATTTCTACGGTTTCACCTCCGTGTATCCGATTATGCTTTCGTTTATGTATTACGGCTGCGGGATGAACGGAGTTTCGCTTGAAAGCGGCGGATTCAAATTCGATTACGGCGACGAAAGAGCTTCAAAAGTGCTGGATAAAATAATCGCCCTCGGAAAGAACCCGGATACCTTTTATTATGATTCGGGATGGGACAACTTCTTTGCCGGCAATTCGCTTATGCTGCTTTACGGCTCCAGCCTTCCGAAACTCCGTCAGCTCGAATTCGACTTCGGAATGCTGCCGATGCCGAAATACGACGAAGCGCAGGAAAACTATGTCTCATATATGTGCGCCGGAATAACCACCGTTCCTGTCACAATACAGCGCCACGAGATTGTCGGCGCCGCGCTTGAAGCGCTCTTCTCATCATCCGGCAGATATATGGTAGACGCTTTCATCAATAACTATGCCGAACAGAAAGTTCTCCGCGACGAACATTCGATCGAGATGTACCGGCTTATAAACACCAACGTTAAATATGACTTCACCCGCTATATCAGCCCGTCTAAAAAAATCGAATCAAATGCGATTCTAAACAGGGTGCTATCCAAGCGCGATAACGTCCTTGCATCCGAATGGGCAAAAATCCGGGAAAGCGTCGAAAAAGAGTTTGCCGATTTTTACGACAATTACTGCACCGACTGAACCGCTTGATACAGGTATCGAAGTATGAAGAAAATCGGACGTCAGACGCTGTATATTCAGGCTGACGAACAAAACCCGCGCAGCGGAGAGGGCTGCTTCATAAGACTGATAGACGGCAGTATCCTTCACGCCTACAACCGTTTCAGAGGCGGAGACGGAGATGACTATGACAGCGCCGACATCGCGGGGATAAAATCATCCGACGAAGGAGAAAGCTGGACGGAGCCGTTTATCCTGATTAAAAAAGACGAAGGCGCAACAAACCTGATGTGTCCGTCGCTGATAAGGATGAAAAACGGCGACATCGGCATGATATACGTAAGGAAATATCCGGGCGCGGAAGGCGAAGACGTGCTTGATACGGTTATTTTCGCCCGTTCCTCCGACGAAGGCGAAAGCTGGTCCGAGGGAGCCGACATCCTCGGCGAGAGGGGATATGTCGTGATCGAAAACGACCATGTCATCACCCTCGAAAACGGCAGGATACTCATTCCGTTCAACCGTCATTCGGAGACCAAGGACGGTAAAATCAAGTTTATATACCGCAGCAGAATGGCATTTTTGGCATCCGACGACGACGGGAAAAGCTGGAAGCAGATCTGCGATAATTACAGCCATCCCTTCGCCGAATACAGCCGTACCGGGCTTCAGGAAACGATGGTATTTCAGGAAAGCTCCGGCCGCCTCCGCGCTTATTCGAGGACCGATACCCTCTGTCAGTATGAGTCGGTATCCGACGACTTTGGAGTTTCATGGACCGTACCGCGTCCGAACACCTTTTTTTCCTCGCCGGCGTCGCCGATGCTGGTCAGAAAAATCGATGATCTGGTGCTGGCGATATTCAATCCGATCCCGAATTATACCACCCGCAAAACCACCCGCTTTGCGGGCAGAACTCCGTTTGTAATGGCGGTCAGCCGCGACGACGGAAACAGCTTCGGCGACATATATATCCTCGAAGACGATCCGGATCTGGGTTACTGCTATCCGTCGATATTCGACGGCGGAGATTATATCCTGGTCGCCTATTATGTGCTGGAAGGCAAAGACAGAAACCTCGACTCGAATAAAATAATCAAGATCCAAAAATCGGAGCTTTAATATTGAATAAATCGGAATCTCAACTCCCTGAAATATCGGAAACCGCAGAAAAAAACACCCCGCCGGCAAAGCCGCGGGCGGATATTCCGTCAATTGTCCTTATGGCAATAACGGCGGTGCTGATTACCATAGCCGGTATATACTACAAACAGCATCCGCTTCATATCCTTCCGCTGTATGTGTCGCTCGTTATCGGGGCGCTGCAGGCGAAGGCTAACCGTTTCGCAAGTCTGCTGGGCGGAATAAACTCGATATTGTACGCCATTGTCTATCTCTATCTGGGACTTTACGCCTCGGCGCTGTATGCCATCCTCTTTTCCTGTCCGGTTCAGCTGGTCACCTTCGTCCGCTGGAATCAAAGAAAATACGGCTCGTCGACGGTCTTCAGGAAGATGACGGCAATGCAGCGGATAGTCGTGTCGGCGGCATTTGTCGCTTCGGTCGCGGCGGTCATGCTCGTTTTGAATCTTCTGAAATCGGATTACAGTTTCATCGATTCGCTTTCCTCGCTGATGGGTATTCTCATCTCGTTTCTGACGATGTTCGCTTTCATTGAGTATACCTGGCTTATGCTGCCGAACGGCATAATCGGCATAATCCTCAACATCGCGACGATGAAAGCGCATCCGCAGCAGATTACCTATCTGATATTTTCGATTTATTCGCTTATCTGCGTGATAAGAGGCTTTTTTATGGTGCTCAGGCTTTACAAAGAGCAGCAGTTTGAAATGATTCGCAATAAAGCAACGGCAGAAGCAAATATAACCGAATAAAAAAGCGCCGGAAACTTCGAAAAAAAGAAGTTTCCGGCGAATTTACGGGTTTTGCAGCCCGTCATGTTCGGATCAAAGCGCTAAAATCTTGTCGAGGTCGTCGGCAATTCCCTTGTAGCCGCGATCGTCGGGGCCGAGCTCGGCGGTGATATAGCCGTCAAAGCCGATGGCTTTGAGCTGATCCATGCAGGCTTTCCAGTCGATGTCGCCTTCAAGCAGCTGTACCCACTTGAGGACAAGGCCTTCCTGTTTGAAGCCTTTGACGTGGATCTTTGTTATGCGCTTGCCGAGAGTTTTTATCCAGTGCTGCGGATAGCCGTAGAAAAGGATGTTTCCGATATCGAAATAGGCGCGGACATACTCTGATTCGAACGAGTCGATGAACTGAGCCATTTCTCTGCCGGAGAGAAGGAACTTGTTCCATACTTCCTCGATGCCGAGATATATTCCGAGTTCTTCGGCAAGCGGGAGCACTTCTTTGATAACCTTTCTCGAGTTTTCCCAGGCCATTTCGTAGTCAATCTGGGGAGTTACGGCGCCGGGAACGACAAGCAGGGTGTCGGCTCCGAGCGCCTTTGCGGTAAGGATTCCCTGTTTGAACCAGTAAGCGGCGCGCTTCTGAACTTCCGGGTCGGGGGATGTCGCGGGATTCTGCCATGCGCCGGCTCCCATAATGCTCGGGCAGACAAGGTCATATTTTTTCAGGAGCGCGGCGATTGCGGCTCTTTCCTCGTCTGTTTCGACGGCGGTAACTTCAACGGCGGCAAATCCGGCTTCTTTCGCTATCTTCATCTTCTCTTCGATAGAGGAAGCCGAGATGCAGTCAAGAACGATTCCTTTGCGGTTTTTCATGTTAGTTATCTCCCTTCGGATATTGATTCGAAATAATAGTCTCCTCTAATATTGTATCTTATTTTAAGCCGTCTGTCAAGTGCAAATCCGCATTTTATATAAAGCCTGCTTTTTTGCGGAAATCCTGCCTTTTTATACAAAGCGGTTTTTATTCAAATAAGAAAATGTGATGAAATAATCAAAAATTCCTTGAATTACTCTTGCATCTGTGATATAATTATAAAAACAAAACAGATTACGATCAAATCGGGGGAATAAAAATATGGTCGATAAGATTATCATTAACGAAGAAAACGAAGCCGGAAAGCTTGACGAAAAAGAACTCAGCCTGTCAGCTGAACGGGATGATCCGGGTATTTCGGAGGACCCCCCCGCAGCCGATCTGATAAACGAACCAGATACGAAGCCGGATGATGAATCGGAAACGGAAGACGGTTCGGGCGAACCGGAGCTTTCGGAGAAGGAGCTGGAAAAAGCGGAACTCAAGCGCCAGATAAGCGAAGCTCAGAAAAAACTGGGAGTGCTTGCGCAGAGGGTCAGGGAAGCGAAATTGCCGGTAATCATTCTCTTTGAAGGCTGGGGCGCCTCCGGTAAAGGCTATCTCATCGGCAAGCTTATCGAGGAGATAGACCCGCGCGGGTTCAAGGTATACACGATAGGACCGAGGACGGCGGACGAGCGCCGCTTCCCGCTTATGAAGCGATACTGGGAAAAAATTCCGGAATACGGCAGAATGTCCTTTTTTGTCCGAAGCTGGTACCGCGACGTTACGGTTGCGCGATTCGAGGAAGAGCCCGACAAAAAAGAGATCGACGCCCGTTTCCGCGAAATACTTGACTTCGAATCACAGCTGGCGGACGACGGCTATCTTATAATCAAATTCTTCCTCCGGCTTACAAAGAAAGAGCAGAGAAAGCGTTTCGAAAAGCTGGAGCGCAACAAAGCGACCTCCTGGAGAGTTACTAAGGCCGACTGGGAACACCACCGCAGATACGACGACCATCTGCACGCATTCACCGAAATGGTTGAGAGAACCGACCGCGACTATGCTCCCTGGGTTCAGATCGACTCGAAAGACCGCCGCCGCGCCACACTGTCGGTGCTCAACTGCACCATTGACCTCGTAACCGGAGCGCTGGCAATGAGGGCGGCTCCGAAGCCGATGTCAAAGCGCGCGCTGAGGCTTGACGAGACTATTATTCCGAATCCTATCCCCAAGCTCGCCGACGTCGACCTTTCTCCGACTATCGACCCCGATCTCTACCGCAAGGAGCTGAAACGGCTGCAGGAACGCCTTTTTGATCTGCACAACTGGCTTTATCAGACAAAAACGCCGATGATAATCGTCTACGAAGGGCAGGATGCGGCAGGAAAGGGCGGAAACATCAAGCGCGTCACCGAAGGTCTCGATCCCCGCGGCTACGCCGTGAACCCCGTCGCCGCGCCGACGGCGCCCGAGCTTTACCGCCAATATCTCTGGCGCTTCTGGCTGACCCTTCCGAAAGACGGTCATATCGCCATCTACGACAGAAGCTGGTACGGTCGGGTTATGGTTGAAAAGATCGAAGGTTTCTGCACCGAAGAACAATGGAAGCGCGCATATTCCGAGATCAACCATTTCGAGCACAGCTTAAGAGGCTGGGGAGCCATTATCATCAAATTCTGGCTCCAGATCGACAAAGACGAGCAGCTGGTGCGCTTCACCGACCGTCAGAACACCCCGGAAAAGCAGTGGAAGATAACCGAGGAAGACTGGCGCAACCGCAACCGCTGGGATGAATACGAAGACGCCGTCAACGAAATGCTCCGGCTTACCAACACCGACTTCGCCCCGTGGTATATAATCGAATCCAACGACAAGCGCTACGCGCGCATAAAGACCCTGCGCCTGCTCGTCGGCGCCATTGAAAAAGAAATGGGCAAGCAGAGCTGACAAGCGCAGACGGCAGCAATAATGATAATATAAAATCAACGGCACAAAGAGAGGCTTAACTTCCCTTTGTGCCGTTTTTGTTTTTATGATTAAAGATTCAATCAACTCTCAATTTGATTTTTCAAATCGAGCAGGACTTCTATATACTCGTCGGGCAGGTCGGCGTGTATATCGTGATTTGATTTAAAGCCGCCGACATATCTGCCGTCGGGAATCAAATCAACCGCTCTCTGCGCGTCAATTTCGTCCATCGCGGCAAGCAATATACCGTTTTTGTCATAATAGCCGGGCTTTGTCATTTCGCTCGGCGCCACATGCATTACAATTGTCGGCGCCTTGATATTTTTCAGAATTTCTTCGGTGTCAAATCCGTTAAACCAGGAAAAGTCGTAAAATGTCACCCCGAATCGCAGATCGTAGTCTCCGTTTCTGTCCTGCATATTGGCGTTGAGCGCGTATATTGCGTTCACCCCCAATTCCGGCGGATAATACCATATTTTCGGGACCTGCCCGGGATGTTTTTTGAGATATTTCAAGGCGGGTTCTTTTATAATCATATCCCACGCGCGGGGATCGTTAGCGTTGAAAACTTCTTTCATGTAGTCATGTTCCAGAGAATATTCCATGAAGGATTTTATCTCATCCTGTTCGAGATAATCGTACATATTCTTGAAGCTCAGCCATGAAATAGTATTTTCCGCTCTCCCGGGAAGGGTGGAAAAGAAGGGGCCGTCTTCCAGGACGGTTGCTGTAATGAAGTCCGGTGCATTTGCGGAAACATAAGCGGCAATCAAAGCGCCGGATGAGTGTCCGGAAATATATGCCTTTTCCCCGATTACATTTTCGAGAAACCAGATAATATCGCTGCCTATCGCCGCCGCGGTATATTTTTCGGGGTTTTTTGATGATTTCCCGTGACCGTAATAATCGGGAGCGTAAACATGAAAATCCTTTGACAATTTCGGCAGTACCTTTGCATAGTCAAAACAGGTTACCTGCTGACCGTGAAGCAGCAGAAGCGGGGGACCGTTTTCCGGGCCTTCGATATAATATATCTCCGACCCGTCGCTCAGTTTCGCGGTATTTTCGGTAAACCCTGATTTATACCCCTTTTTCTTCAAAAAGTTCGCATTCAGAATGTCATAACTCATGTTTCGGTATGCGAAGATACCGACGCCCGCCGCAATTATCAGCAAAACGACAATTACTGCCAAAATCACCTTAATCACTTTATTCATGCTCAGTTCCTGCTCAGACCGCCGGTTTCGAAAAGTACAACTGCGTTTATAAAAACAATTCCTATAAATTGTTATTGATTTTCATTTATAAAACTGTCAAGAGCCTCATCGATTTCCGCCCCGTGCCCCGCCATCATATGTCCGCCGTCGGGGAAGGCAACGAGGGTTAGATTCGGAAAGCGGTGCTTTGCCTTTTCTACCTTTTCAAAGCTTGCCACGGTGTCATCCTCCGAATGCAGGATTAAAACCGGTGCTTTCAGCTCTTCGATGGGATACTGCTCGAAGTTTCTTTCCATATCCGGATTCGTAAGCTTGCCGTCCAAAACAACTCCGATTTTTCTTTCGGAAACCGGCTGAATGCTTTTCACCGTTGAAGCCGGCATTCCCATCAGAGGAGGCATTAGCGGACTGATTAAATACATCGCATAGTCTGAGAGCAGAGGTTCGGGAGGCGCCTGATATTCAAGAAAAGTTTCCGGTTTTTCTGGAACCGGCATTGCCGAACAAAACAGTATCAGCCCCTTTACCCGCTCCGGATAATCCAGAGCGAAACGAATGGCGGGAGTACCTCCGGCGGAGGTTCCCAAGATAAAGACTTTTTCTATTCCGAGACAGTCAAGCAATTCCGCGAACGCGGCGGCTTGTTCTGACGGAGTACCGTCGCCTTTCACATCGGAGCCGAGATATCCGAACCGCGACGGCGCCAGCAGGCGATTTTGCGATTTCCTGTTTTTGACGCTGTCATACGCCTGATCATATCCGCCGAAAATGCCATGAACGGACAGGATGACTTCCCCTTCGCCGGCATCGACATAGGTCATTGAGCCGTATGACAATTCCGCCGTCTTTGATTCATATAAAACCAGATTTTCCCGGGCTTTGCGCAAGCCGTAACCGCAGCGTATGCCCTGAATCAAAAAATATAAGGCGATTATCAATATAAGAGCGACGAAAAACCACTTCGCTATTTCTTTTCCGGCTTTTCTTTTTTCCGTTGTCATCTCAGCTTTTCTCCTTTTTTGTCGTTCATGTTTGTTTTCTTGCGGGTGATAATCGCCTCGGTATCTTCGTTTAACTATTGGTTAATCTTTCTGTTTTTTGAAATCGCGTCTTGTTTATTTCCGTATTTTTCACCCTACATCCTGTTCTGCGAAGTCCGCCCTATAATCATATCCTGCCAGTGATCGTCCAATGTCACGAAACGCGCCGACCACCCGCTTATCCTGACCGCAAGATTCGGGTATTTTTCAGGATGGAGCTTCGCGTCGATAAGCGCGGCGGCGTCGGCAACGTCAATCTGCAAAAAGAACCCGCCTAAGCGTATAAACGCTTTCATCAGCCCGACGAGTGCGTTTATGCCTTCATCTCCTTTAACTGAATTCGGATCAAGCTTCAGGTCAAGGGCGGCGCCGCAGGGCAGAGCCAAAAAATCAATATTGCAGGCGGATTTTATCACCGCTGACGCTCCCTTAACATCTGTGCCGGGAGTCGGTGCTATGTTGTTCGCTCTTATATAATGCTTTCCGTGACCGTCGGCGCCGGCGAGGCGGTTTTTCGCCCATTCGATCTGTCGGCCGAAAGTTGAAAGTCCGGCGGGACGCAGCACTCCGCTGCGTTCTTTGGTCTTAGCCATTTCGTCGGTAAAGTCTTTGACTATACGCGCAATAATGGCGTCGCATTCCGGATTGTCGTTTCCGTAATATTCAAGAGAACGCGCGCGGGCGCGCAGCGCGCTGACAAATTCAACTTCCGCCTCATCCGAGTCGTCTTCCGGCTGCCAGTCGTTGTGCAGTATCCGGCAGAGCTTTGGCAAGGTGACAAGCTTTTCGTCATAAACAAGTTTCTTTATCGCGTAAAGACAGTCGCAGAGGTCCGGCACCCCGCCGTAATGCAGGCTGTATGCGGTATAAACCGCCCCGCGGTTATAATATCCGAGCCCCGTTTCAATGCAGCCGTCGGTAAAGAGGGAAATCGCGGACATCGGCATATCCCAGCGGGCAAAGTTGTCGGCGCCTGCATTCCATTCCTTAACCTGGACAGCCATCGTCTCTCTGAAAGTCTCATACAGCGACTCGAAATCGGGAAAATCGGGATATTCATCGCCGCCGATGTTAAGCGTTTTGTCCTGAAGAAGAGGGAAGATATCGATCGGGCAGTAGGTAAAGCAGGTCTTTCCCGGAACCTGAACCTCCCAGCATCCGTCGTTCGCGAAATTACGGGCTTCGCTCGGCGAATAGCCGAATTTCACCATAGAATCGACAACAAGGTCGTTGTTGTATATCGCGGCGACGCCGGAGCCGTGCCGCATCACCCGCGCTATTGCTTCGTAAAGCTCCTGCGGCGAGTCTTCGCGCATCCGCACGGCGATGGGGTAGTCGGGAATCGGAAATTCCTCCGTCGCCGAAAGCACCGTATAGCTTATGTCCGAGATAAACTCATTACCCTCGTCATCGTCTCCGCAGAGAACGATATTCTGATAATGCTGAGCGTCTCCCGAGCCGCGGCTGTCAAGCCGTATCCACTCGCATCCCTTTATCATGAAGTGGCAGATAAGCGTCCTGGCTTCGTCATAAGTGATTTTCCCGGATTCGAGGTCGTCTTTGTAATACGGTTCCAGAATCAAATCTATCCGCCCGATACCCGGCCAGTTTCCGAGCAGCCGCAAGAAGGCGAAGCAGAACCAAAGCGACTGAATCGCCTGCCTGAACGAAGACGGCGCTTTAAAAGGAACCGGCTCAAGATTTTCGTACAGGTCAATCCAATACTTTTGCTCATCGCCGGAAGTTTTTTCGATATTTGCTTTTATTTCGCAAAGATACCTGCCGTGCCAGATTCTCATCGCAGAAATGGTATTCTTCATCGATGTCAGCACGGCTGTCTGGTTTGAGTCAAGACCGTCATCCGACAGCCTTTTGTCAATCCTTGCTTCATAGCTGTCAAGACCTTCCCTGACCGCCCTGTCAAATCCGGAGGTAAGGTGGTTGATTCCCGAAAGAGGATATTCACTCTTAAAGGTTGCGGGCAGCCGGGCGCCTATTGCGTCGCCCAATGTCGCCGAACCGCAGAGAAGCTCATCCGGCGCGAAGCGTATCGGGCAGCGCCGGACGATTTCATTTACCGCCGCGTCGTATTTTTCATAGCTCGAAAGCCCCTCAAATCCGGCAATTCCGTCAAGCGAAACGCACGGCGTCAGCGATGTTTCCCGGCCGTATTTTCCGAGCAGCGATTCATAAGCAAAGCGCCGCGTCTTTTCATCCGAAATGATCGGACGGGAACCGGTAAATGGGGAATAAAATGTGTATTCTGACATTGTATATCACCTGTGATTTTCTGTTCAGTTTTCGATTTCAAGCAATTTGTCGATTACTTTTTGATACCTTTTTGTCATCGAGCTTTCCGACTTCGCCCAGTATGATGAAAAATCGGTCTTTTCGCCTTTTATAAGCGACGCCACATCCCAGACAAAGCTGATGCTGCCGAGATAGCCCAGATTATACGTCCTTGATTTCAGGATGATATCGAGCATATCCTGAGTTTCTTTGTCCCGGGAGTATTTTTCTTTAAGAGCAACGTCGAAGTAAGCGGGCAGTACCACCTGATAGGAAGCCGCCGCCATTCCTTCGAGTACCTGACTCAGCCGTTCGTCATCGGTGTTGTTTGTTATCGGAACGGTAAGGATCGGCGATGCCGAACCGACATGGTTGAGATAATCCGGCTGGCTCTCGTCGAATTTCGGATATGGAATGATGCCGAAGTCGGATTCCATATCGCGGAGAAGCTCGATGTTCCGAAGTATAATTGCGTAGATGTAAATACGATCTTCCTTAAAATAATTCAGCCCCTCATATAAATCGAGCCCGATCAGAATTCCGTCGCAGGAATTTATGCTTGCAAGCTTTTCCAGCATCGTCTGAATACGATTCTGATCTATATTCATATCAATAACGCCGTCGTCGGATATTTTTTCACCAAAAAGATCACAGGAAAACAGCCAGTTGTTCGTCATTGATGCCGGGTCCTGAATATAACCGAAAAGGTCATTCGCCGGTTTCATCGTCCCGTCGCCGTCAATATCGGCATATATCGCGGTTGCCTGCTCGGCGAAGGTGTCAAGCGTCCATTTGCCGTCGAAGACGAGGGTGTAGATGCTTTCGAAACCGTTGTCTTCAGCGAGCTTTTTGTTGTAGATCATCGCAAGCGTATCGTCTATCTCGCTTATGAGGATGGCGCCTGACATAAGATACAGCCTGCCGCATACCGAAAGCTTGTCGCGGCAGTTTGAGTTCCAATAGACAGAATCAAGGTTAAGGCCCGGAATTTTATTCCAATCCCGGACAAGCCCTTGGGAGGCTATTGTCAATCCTTCCGATTTTCCGTACATTCCGTGAAGATCGTAATCGTCGCTTCCGGACATTACTGACTTCCTTGCTGTCCCATACACATCATCTACCGGGTAGGCGATAATATTCACCCCGAGCCGATCGGCTATCATACTGTTCCGGCGGAAGACGGCATCGTTTATAACGTCGCCGGTTTCGGCTTCGACCCAGATTTCCTGAGTGAAGCGGTTTGTCGCGTTGATTCCGGCAGAAAGAGTCAGAACCCTGAAGTTGTAGCCGCCGAAATCGGCTTCTTTAATTAAATCAAACGGCTCGGTCGTGACTTCCGCCGCGGTTGTTTCGTCAGCTTCGGTGGTATCCTGCGGGGAAACCGGAGCCGCGGCATCTTTGCCGCACCCGAAAATTATCGAGAGGAACAAAAGCGACAAGATGATAAATGCCGTTATGCGAATTAATATATTGTGCTGCATTGTAAGCCTCCCGTTTATGCCATATTATTGTAATGCAAAAAGATTATCCTGTATCTACATTATATTATGCCTTTATTGATTTGTCAACACGATTCGATATAAAATCAAGTGAACAATACATAAAAAGACAAATCGGAAAATTGAAAATAAGACATTATTCCCGGAAAAACAAAATCAAACCGATAATACTTGACATTACCCGCGCAAAGTCGTATAATCATTCTGACAGCTTCAACAAAAAAAGGACAGTCAGATGAAAATACCGAATAACAACCCATCGCTTTACAACTACGAAATTTTTCCGAGAGTCGCCGAACTGAACCGGCTTACCTCTTTCAAGGCAAGAGGTCTCGGCATCGACAACGCTCTCACGCCGGGGCGGGAATACACGATTTATTTTATTCCGCGCGAAGAAAACAATTCCTCCGTTCTTTTAAGTATCAGCGATTTTACTAAATATGACAGCGTCTGCGCGGCAGCCGACGAGAGCGGCGTAATTGAATTCGAATATACCTTTAAAAGGGAGCAGATATATACTCTGCGCCTTACCGACAAAGACGACGGCGAAAAAAACCGCGCCATCAACAACTTCCGCATCTTCTGCGCCGCCGCCGACCTTTACGAAAGAACGCCGATGCGCGGCAATCTCCATTGCCATACCTGCAAATCGGTCGACGGACACGAAGACCCCTATCTTGCCGCTGCGACATATCGCCGCGCCGGGTTTGACTTCCTTGCGATAACCGATCACCACAATGTTGACGGTTCGGTATATGCTATTGAAAAGAGCAAAGACATTCCGAGCGAGATGAGCCTTTATTACGGCGAAGAAGTCCATGTTCCGAACGCATATATTCACGCGGTCAATGTCGGAGCTTTACTGCCGGGCGGAATCGGGCTTGACAATTATTATCATGCAAACGAAGCTAAGGTAAAAGCTGAAGTCGCAAAAATCGCCGCAGAATATAAAGACCGACTGCCCGAAAACATCGAGCCTTATGATTTTGCCTGGCGCAAATGGATCGCCGACACTATCCACGAGTATGGCGGTATCGCCATTTTGGCGCATCCGTTCTGGGAATGGGACGCCAACAACACCCGCGACGATGTCTTCCGATATCTTGCAAAAGAAAAGATATACGACGCGGCGGAGATACTCCACGGTCAGGAGGAGGGCTGCCC
>DUUJ01000062.1 GCA_012841635.1 Clostridiales bacterium
AAGTTTCGGCGAAGCCGAAACTCTAATCAGTAAATTATAGTTCTGCTCTGAATAGCGCTGCAAGCGCTATTCGCGAGTTTCGCGTTGCGAAACATCGCCGCTGGCAAGTTCAGTCATTATCTCAAATAGCTAACGCATTAAAATATTAATTGTCCTAAAAGTTTTGAAGAAGTCCATGAATAACCGCTCTGCGGTTATTCTGAGAGTTTTGCTTTCAGCAAAACATCTCCGTTCCAAGATAAGTCATAGTTCAAAAGTTTTCAGGTAGGGGTATGGGGGCGAAGTCCCCATGAATAAATAAAATATGTCAATATACACACTTACGCTTAATCCCGCTTTGGATGTTTCTTTGCGCGGGGCGGGGGCGGCTTGTTGGGGGAAGCTCAACAAGACGGATTCGCAGACGCTTTCCTGCGGCGGGAAGGGGATTAATGTTTCCCGGGCGCTGAAGGCGATGGGGGAAGACGCGCCGGCTTACCTGTTTTACGGCGGAGAGACGGGGCGGACGATGCTTCGGATGCTTGACGCCGAAGGGATCGAGTACCGGGGGGTCGAGACTTCGGCTCCGACGCGCATCAACGTGAAGACGATATTCGGCGCGAACGGTTCCGCCGTCATGTCCGAGTTCAACGGCGCGGGCGGTCCGATCAGCCGGGAGGAGCTTGAAAAGCTCTGCGAGTCGCTCATGGGGGAGCTGAAAAAACACACAATTAACCAACAGGATTCCCGCAGCTTTCTGATAATGTCGGGAAGTATTCCACAGGGTGTGGAAAACACTGTTTACAATTCTGTTATCATGCTGCTGAAAAACCGCGGCGTGCATATAGTGGTCGACGCGTCGGGGGCGGCTCTCGAAAGCGCGCTTGAAGCCTCGCCGTATATGATAAAACCGAACCTTGACGAGCTGTCTTCGATTGCGGGAAAGCGCCTTGTGGAAATGTCGGAAATCCTCTACCGGATTTTCCAGATCTTTGTGGAAAACGGGACGAGGGTGCTGGCAACCCTGTCGGAAAAGGGGGCAATCTACGCGGGACCGGAGGGGCTGTGGAAAGTCAGTTCTCCACAGGTTGAGCTGAAATCCTTCGCCGGCGCGGGAGATACCTTTCTTGCGGGGTTTGTGCATACGATCGGTTCGGCCGGCGCTGGCTCCGTCTCCGCCGGAGCCGTACCCGACGCGCTGAAGTTTGCATCTTCGGCGGCAGCCGCGAAGGTGGAGCTTGACGGAACGGAAATCCCGACGCTTGAACAGATGGGGAAGTATATGGGGGAAATCACAGTCGAGAGATTGAAGATTTAGGAAAATTGAATATGCCAGACACCGTCTGGCATATTCGGCAAAGACTTTTATTTTCGATTTTTAATTAAAACATTAAGGTAAAATATGATAAACGACCACGACAACGACCGCCGCGAGTCCGAGATGGACGGGGCAAAGCCCGATAATCCACAGGATGTGGAAAACATAGATTCAAACAAAGATATAAATTCCGCCGACGATATAAAAGACGACGACATCCCGGATGAGGACATCCCGGATGAGTACATCCCGGATGAGGACGAGGACCTTGCCGAAGGCAACTCCGACGATGTCGGGGAACATCCGCTCGCCTTTCACGGGCAGGAGATAGTCGAAGTCAGCCTTGAAAAGGAAGTCCGCAAGTCCTTCCTTGAATATTCGATGTCGGTTATAATCTCCCGCGCGCTGCCCGACGTCCGCGACGGACTCAAGCCGGTACACCGCCGCATCCTTTACGCGATGTGGGAGGACCACCTCACATATCAGAACCCTTTCCGCAAGTCGGCGACGACTGTCGGAAACGTTCTGGGGCGCTATCATCCGCACGGCGACACCGCCGTTTACGACTCGATGGCGCGCATGGCGCAGCCGTTCAGCCTCCGCTACCCGCTTGTCGAAGGACACGGAAACTTCGGAAACATCGACGGCGACAAGCCCGCCGCCTATCGTTACACCGAAGCGCGGATGAGCCGTCTGGCGGACGAAATGCTGACCGACATCCGCAAAGACGTCGTCGACATGGTCCCGAACTTCGACAACAAGCGCGTCGAGCCGCAGGTGCTGCCCTCGCGGTTCCCTAGCCTGCTTGTGAACGGTTCCGTCGGAATCGCCGTCGGAATGGCGACCAACATCCCGCCGCACAATCTGGGCGAAGTCATCGACGGCATAAACATGTACATGGACAATCCGGACGTAACCATTGAGGAGCTTATGACCGCCGTCAAAGGCCCCGATTTCCCGACCGCCGCCATGATATGCGGCAAAGCCGGCATCCGCAGCGCCTACACTACCGGCCGCGGGCACATCATCGTCCGCGCCCGCGCCGAGATCGACGAGAAAAAGCGGCAGATAATCATCACCGAAATCCCCTACGCCGTCAACAAAGCAATGCTCGTTACCGCGATGGCCGACTGCGTCAAGGACAAGAAGATAGACGGCATTACCGCCATCCGCGACGAATCCGGCCGCGCCGGAATGAGAATCGTCGTCGAATACCGCCGCGACGCCCACGGGCAGGTGGTGTTGAATCAGCTCTACAAATATACCCAGCTGCAGGACACCTTCGCCGCGAATATGCTGGCGCTTGTGCCGTCGGCGACCGGCGCGCTCGAGCCGAAGATACTCAACTTAAAGCAGATGATCGGCCATTACGTGGCGCATCAGGAAGACGTCGTCACCCGCCGCGTCCGCTTCGACCTCAACGCCGCCCTCGACGAGGCGCATATCTACGAGGGATACAAAATCGCCATCGACAATATCGACGAAGTCATAGCGATTATCCGCAGCTCCGAGAACATCCCCGACGCCCGCGCCCGGCTGAGCGCCCGCTTCAACCTTTCCGAGCCGCAGGCGCAGGCGATTACCGATATGACATTGGGACGCCTCTCCGGACTTGAGCGGGAGAAAGTCGAGCAGCGGCTCCGCGAGCTTTATGAACTGATAGGCCGTCTCCGCGCGATTCTTGCTGACGAGAACAGCATCCGTCAGATTATCCGCGACGACCTCGCGAAAATCCGCGACCGCTACGGCGACGAGCGCCGCACCGAGCTTACCCCGATGGCGAACGAGCTTATCCCGGAAGACTTGATCGAGCGCCGCACCGACATTATCACCGTGACTTCCGCCGGATACATCAAGCGGATTCCCGCCGCCGAATATTCGAGCCAGCGGCGCGGCGGCAAGGGCGTTATCGGCATGACCACCAAGGAAGAAGACGACGTTTCCGACGTCATCGCCGCCAACACCCACCATATGCTGCTTTTCTTCACAAACAGCGGAAAAGTCTGCAAGCGCAAAGCGTACCAGATTCCCGAAGCCGGGCGCACCGCCAAGGGCACGAACATCGCCAACATCATCCCGATGGAGCCGGGCGAGCGGCTGACCGCGATACTGCCGGTCCCGGAAAAGAGCGGCAAAGGATATCTTACCATGATTACCCGCGGCGCGACTGTCAAGCGCACCTCCGTTACAAACTTTACCAACATACGCGCAAGCGGCATCCGGGCTATCAATCTTGCCGACGGCGACGAGCTCATTTTTGTCGCGCACACCTCCGGCGAGGACGAGATTTTCTGCGCCTCCGCGGGCGGGAACGTCCTTAGATTTTCGGAGGACAAAGTCCGCGCCGTCGGCCGCGCCGCCGCCGGTGTCCGCGCGATGCGGTTCCGCTCCGATGACGATTACATCGCCGGCGCCGCCGTCGTGACCGAAAAGATGCGTTCCGACCCGGAATGGAGCCTGCTCACCGTCACCGACGAGGGCTACGGCAAGCTTACTCCCTTCTCCGATTATCCCGCCCACAACCGCGGCGGTCTCGGCGTCAAAGCCGCCGGTTCCGGCAAGGGCGGTATCAGCGGCATCGCCTGCGTAAAATCGACCGACGAAATTCTCATCATCACCGACGAAGGCACCGTCATCCGTACCCCCGTCGACGGCATCTCCACCTACGGCCGCACCGCCGGCGGCGTCCGCTTGATGCGCCTCGGCGAAGACGCCCGCATAGTCGGCTTCACCGTCTACCGCGGCGAACCCGACCCCATCCCCGAAGAACCCGCCGAGCCGATCGACGAAGACGCCCTCGAAGCCGAACTTGAAGACAGCTCTATAATCAAGAAAGACACTCATCTGAAGATGGATGACGAGGAAGAGGACTTTTAAGAGACCGGGACGCGCCGGGGGGATTTCATCCCCCCAGACCCCTCTACCAAAGGTGTCTTTTGAAAAAGACACCTCTGGACTCCTTTAAAACTTTTGGGACTTAATATTTAATAACTTTACTTTGGAGCGGCGACATATTGTCGAAGACAATATTCGCGACTAACGCGAAGCGTTAGTCAGAGATGATTTTGGCTTTGCCGAAACTCGCGAATAGTGCGTAGCACTATTCATGGACTCATTTTATAGCGTAAAGGCTTTAGCAATAGGTTTTAGGTCATGAAAAAGTATATAAAATTGCTTGCCGTTATTTTAATAGCGCTGCTTTTCGTTGTTTCCTGCGGGCAGGAAGTTTCGGAAGCGGAGGCGCGGCAGATTTTGAGCGAAATAATCCCCAAGGCGGAGCAGTTCAACGAAGCCTTCTGGGGGAAGGGGCTTCCCGCCGTGGACAGCGCGGTGCTTGACCCTAATAAGAAAGTCAGCCGCCAGTATTACGACGTCGCCCCCGACTGCCCTTATCAGACGATAGCCGAACTAAAAGCGGCGGCGGCTGAAGTCTATTCGACCGAATACATGAAGATAATCGCGGAAACCGCCTTCGACGGCACCGACGAATTCTTCCCCCGCTATATGGAGATGGACGGTCAGTTAAGGGTTGATATCGCCTTTCAGGGATACAATCTCCGGACAAAGCTTCGCCCGAATGAAGCGAAGGTAAAACGCGCCGCGTTTGGGCTTCTGGAAGTCGCCGTTCCCTGCGACTTCGACGGTCAGCCGTCGGAGGATTATATCATAACCTTAGTAAACGAAAACGGCGTGTGGAAACTGGATTCACCGACATACTGATTAATTAGTTTTGCCGCAGGCAAAACTTACCTTAGAAAAAACACATATAATGACTTAACTATCCGACGGCGATATATTGTCGAAGACAATATTCGCGACTAACGCGGAGCGTTAGTCAGAGATGATTTTTCCGAAGGAAAAACTCTCGACTTGCGCCGGAAGGTGCAAGTCATGGAGCGGCGATATATTTCCGCAGGAAATATTCGCGAATACCGCCGGAGGCGGTATTCATTTGCCGCAGGCAAAACTTACCTTAGAAAAAACACATATAATGACTTAACTATCCGGCGGAGATGTTTTGCCGCAGGCAAAACTCTCGAATACCGCCGGAGGCGGTATTCATTGAGGACAAGCGATTTAATAAAGTATTTGTCCAAAAAGTTTTGAAAGTTAAGAAAACTTTTTCAAAAGTTTTCTTATAGGGGTTTCAGGGGACAAAGTCCCCTGAATAATCCAAATATATATAAACGAGGTAATAACTATGGCCGAATATTCTATGTTTGACAGTCCCGTAAAGATTTACGGCTTGGCGGTTGCCGAGCCGGGGAAGATCAGGCGTTTGCCGGACGATGTTTTTGACAAAGTAAACGACGGAGTTACCGGCC
>DUUJ01000008.1 GCA_012841635.1 Clostridiales bacterium
AGGAGGAAGTGGAGCAGCTCGCTCTTTACAGCGGTTTGCCGGTTATCAACGGTCTTACCGACTACGCGCATCCCTGCCAAGTCCTTGCCGATCTTATGACCATACGCGAATACAAGGGCGGTTTCGACGGCCGCAAGCTCTGTTACATAGGCGACGGAAACAATATGTGCAACTCGCTCATCGTCGGCTGCCTGACAGCCGGAATGGATGTCGCTATTGCCGTACCCGGGAAATACCGCCCCGCGGAAGATGTCCTTGAATTTGCAAAAAGCTACGGCGGAAAATTCATGATGACGGAAGACCCTTTCAAAGCTGCGGAAAAAGCCGATGTTCTGTATACGGACGTCTGGGCTTCGATGGGAATGGAAGGGGAGTCCGAGCAGCGCCGCCGCGATTTCAAGGGTTATCAGATCAACCGTGACATCGAAGCCGTTGCCGCAAAAGATGTTATAGTCCAGCACTGCCTGCCGGCTCATCGCGAAGAAGAAATTACCGCGGACGTTTTCGAGCGCCACGCAAAGGAGATATTCGACGAAGCGGAAAACCGCCTCCACGCCCAGAAAGCCGTAATGGCAAAACTGATGAAATAATGAAAAAAATGAAGCTGTCGGCGTCACTCATGTGCGCTGATATACTCAATCTCGGCTCGGAGCTGCAAAAGCTCGAAACAAGCGGAATCGACTATGTCCATATAGATGTGATGGACGGTCATTTCGTGCCGAATCTTATGCTCTCCCCCCGGTTGGTTGATCTGACTCGGACTGCGTGCAGGCTCCCTTATGACTACCACCTGATGGTTGAGCGCCCGGAAAATATAATACCGACGTTCCGCCTCCGTCCGGGAGACGTCGTCTCTGTCCATGCGGAAAGCACCGTTCATCTTCAAAGAGCGGCAGCTATGATAAAAGCTACAGGCGCAACAGCCGCCGCCGCTTTGAATCCCGCCACCCCGCTCGAATTCCTCCGCGATATCCTGCCGGATATCGGTATGGTGCTGATCATGACCGTCAATCCCGGGTTTGCGGGGCAGAAGCTGGTGCCGCAGACTCTCGATAAAATAAAAAGATGCCGAGCCATGCTTGACAGTCTCGGTTTTAACGATATATCGATACAGGCAGACGGCAACTGCAGCTTTGAAAACATTCCGAAAATGCTAAAGGCCGGAGCCGATAACTTTGTCGTCGGATCGTCAAGTTTGTTTGACCCGGCGTATACTATCAAAACCGCCGCCGAAAAGCTGCGCGGACTTGAAATAAACTGAAAAATTTAACTTTCTCAAATGAGCCGCTCTTTTACACGGAACGGCTTATTATTTTTACAATCTATCTTGAAATATTAACAGTTACATGATATAATATATAAGATAATCCTAATATATACATTGTCCTATTTTTTGGAGGTTTTAAAAAATGGTAACTGCCGGTGATTTCAGAAACGGCGTAACTTTTGAGCTTGACGGAAACGTCATGCAGATCATTGAATTCCAGCATGTCAAGCCCGGAAAAGGAGCCGCTTTCGTACGTACGAAAATCCGCAATGTCATTACCGGTTCGGTGACAGAGCGTACTTTCAGCCCGACCGATAAATTCGAAAACGCGATCATCGACCGCAAGGATATGCAGTATTCCTACAGCGACGGCGATATTTATTATTTCATGGATCAGGAAACCTTTGAAATGCTGCCTATCGACAAAGAAACTCTCGGAGACAGCTTTGAATTCGTGAAAGAAAACGATATCTGCCGTGTTATGTCCTATAAAGGAAAGGTATTCGGGGTAGAACCGCCGATGTTCGTTACCCTTGAAATAATCGACACCGAGCCCGGCGTCCGCGGCGATACCGCTACCGGCGCAACCAAGAATGCCACCGTTGAAACCGGAGCCGTAATCCGTGTTCCGCTCTTTATAAACAACGGAGATATAGTCAAGATAGATACCCGTACCGGCGAATATCTCGAAAGAGCGTAACATACGGCTTTCATAAGGAGAATACCGCAATGGATACTCAGGATAAGATTTCAAAGATTCGCCGGCTTATAAGCAGGCTTGAAGCCGCGGGAACGTTTAATCGGGAAATTACCGAATTGTGTTCCGCTGTCGCCGATATGCTTGAAGCGCTTGAAGCAGAACTGGACGAACTTCGGACGGAACTTGAAACAAACACTGATTTGATCGACGAGCTGGATTCCGATCTTTCCGATCTTGAGGATGTTATTTACGGTGAGGATCCGGAAACGGAGTTCGTCGAAAATGACTGGGCAGATATCGAGTTTGAAGTCGTATGTCCGCAATGCGGTGAAAAAAGCAAAATAACTCTCGATGTCGACCCCGAAGCAGTCATCTGCCCCAAATGCGGATGCGAGTACGACTGCATCGACCAGCTCGAAGCCATCGAAGACAATTACGAAGAGGAACCGGAATTATAAAGCTGCGGCTCCTATTTCTATTAAGAACCTGTGAAACAGGTTTACATATTAACATCGGATTGAAAAGTTTTGTGTTAATTAATGTAAAATTAAGTGATGCTTATTGAAAAAACAGCATTCTTGTGGTATAATAAATAGTAGTTTAAAACAAAATGGAGGATATAATTTATGTCAGTAAAAGTTGCTATTAACGGTTTCGGACGCATCGGACGCCTTGCTTTCCGTCAGATGTTCAAAGTTCCCGGTTATGATATCGTTGCTATCAACGACCTTACCAGCCCGGAAATGCTTGCTCATCTGCTTAAATACGACACCGCTCAGGGAGGCTATTGCGGCTTCATCGGCGAAAGCAAGCACACTGTTGAAGCTACCGAAGATTCTATCATAGTCGACGGCGAAGAGATTAAGATTTATGCCGAAAAAGACGCGGCAAACTGCCCGTGGGCTGAGTTTGATGTCGACGTAGTGCTCGAGTGCACCGGCTTCTACACCAGCAAAGAGAAAAGCATGGCTCACATCAACGCCGGAGCGAAGAAGGTTATCATTTCCGCACCCGCCGGCAATGACCTCAAGACTGTCGTATTCGGTGTAAACGAGAATATTCTCACTGCCGACGACCAGATCATCTCCGCCGCTTCCTGCACAACCAACTGTCTCGCCCCGATGGCTAAGGCTCTCAATGATGCTTTCCCGATCAAGGCCGGCATTATGACCACCATTCACGCATATACCGGCGACCAGATGGTTCTCGACGGTCCGCACCGTAAAGGCAACCTCCGCCGCGCCCGCGCCGCTGCTGCAAATATAGTTCCCAACTCCACCGGCGCAGCCAAAGCTATCGGTCTCGTTATTCCGGAGCTTAACGGCAAGCTTATCGGCTCGGCTCAGCGCGTTCCGGTCATCACCGGCTCAAGCACCATTCTCGTAGCTGTTGTCAGCGGCAAGGACGTTACCGTTGATTCCGTAAACGCCGCGATGAAGGCTGAAGCTTCCGAGTCCTTTGGCTACAACAAAGAGGAAATCGTCTCCTCCGACGTTATCGGAATGACCTACGGCTCCCTCTTTGATTCCACCCAGACTATGGTTGCAAAACTTGATGACGATACTTATCAGGTACAGGTTATTTCATGGTATGACAACGAAGCTTCCTACACCACCCAGATGGTCCGCACCATTAAATATCTTGCCAATCTTAAATAATTGAACAGCTTACCCGGCACGGTGAAAACTGTGCCGGAATTTTGTTTATTTTACCTATGCACAGTCGTTTGCTGTGCATAGTGTTTTGTATATTAATAAAATAAATACCGTGATTCATAAGTTTAAGAAATAATAAGAGGATATATGGTAATGAAAAATAAGACTGCCGCCGCATTTCTGCTTTTCGCTCTGATTTTTTCCTTAATGTTGTCTGTTGAGATTTTTGCCGAAGATCCATATGATATGTGCGGGATAAATCTCACAATAAATCTTGACGGGATCCCGGCAAGTATTTTGGATGATCGCGTTTCCGGAAGCAATATAGAGATAAAACAGGTTACGACACAAATAATAGCCAACCGGGCCGAAACCGGCGGTGAAGCGATTGTTCAGGGCAAGGTTCATTCATATTTTACCGGAGATGAGACAAACGGCTGGCAGCTGCATACCGATGTAATCATAGGTGAAAAAATATATACTGCCGGCATATATAAATACAACAACGCTCAAGTCAGCGGCAAAGTAATTGATTATGACGTTTCGCAGGCTGGCGCATATCAGGACATTACGATAGACTATTATAAACTCACGGTTTCGGCAACTGTAAATATATTGGAATCCGACCCCGGAGCCACAGAATATCAGCTGATATATGATTTGGGCGGCGGCGGGCCGTCAATTCCTTCCGAAACCGGAAATTCTCAGTTTTTCACGATCACCATGACAGAACCCGTATTGGAAGGATATCTGTTTCTGGGCTGGAGTTCGGTCTCCGGAGGAGCGGTTCAATATACCAAAGGTCAGACCATTACGGTGACAGCGCCTGTAACCACTCTTTATGCCGTTTGGGTTCAAGATACCGAAGACCCGGGTGTGTCCGATAAAACCAACGCTCCGGGTATCGCGAAAAATGCAGATAAGACCAGCGCCGCAGCCGGAGAAACCGTTCATTTTACTTTAACTTCAAATGTCCCGGATTTTCTGGGCAGTTACCTTCCGTTAACACAGCCGGATGATCCGACAGTTTATTCAAAAGGTCAGCAGTCCCCGGCGTCGAACATTGTTCGCGGCAGCTACCCGATAACACTTACCGATACATACGATCCGGCGATCGTATTTGAAGCCGCCTCAAGCAATATTACTGTAACGGTTAACGGAAATCAGGTATCTCCCGATCTTTATACCCTGACCGAAGGTACCGGAAGTTTTTCCGTTTCGATGGATCTTGTCGAACTTTACGAAGCCGCTTTCTTCACGGAAAGCGAGATCAGTTCCGCTCCCGCGATAATAATTGAATATGACGCCGCGATGTCGTCAGCGGTTAAGGCGGGGAGTTATCTCAACCGGGCACAGGCTGCATATCTTGACAATACCGGCGCTGCCGTGAATTCCGCAGAAGCTTCGGTCGGGATAAACGTATACGGAATAAAGGTATTCAAATACGACCAGAGCGGAGATAACAAACCGCTTGCCGGAGCCGAATTTTCCGTTACGTTCGGAGAGATGACAATTACCGGAACCACAAATGAAAGCGGATACTGCATCTTCGACGGACTCGCCGCAGGTGAGTATACGATAAGAGAAACCAAGGCGCCGAAGGATTATATAAAAAGCGACACACCGCTTACGGTAAGCATCCCGGGAGATCCCGCAGCCCTCGTGGTCGGCGCAGATAATTACGCCGAAGTCAGGTTTGCCAACTCCCTCATACCGTTGACCGGAGGCGGCGGAACCGCAATGCTGTATATTGCGGGAAGTTTATTGCTTGTTTTCGGTTTAGTGAGTTTTTCTTTGATAAAAATGAACAAGCGAAAAGCAAAACATCATTGAGATAAATAATTTGACAAAAGCGGCGGTCGGATGACTGCCGCTTTTTCATGCTGTCATGAAACAATTAATGCCTTAAAATGGCATCAATGGTAAAATTTTTCAAATGTACATTTGTCAATGATGTGAGACCGAAAAAAAGCAATTAAGAAGAAAAAGGAGAGAAAGGAATTTAGTAATGTTGAAGAGAGGGGCGAAGCCCCGAACGAAAACATTACTAAATTCGGCGCGTC
>DUUJ01000063.1 GCA_012841635.1 Clostridiales bacterium
ATATCCACTCAAGCATCTCCGGACCGATATAGCGCTCGGGAGCAGTATTGAGCTGCCTCAGCGTCTCTTCCGATGACGGGCGGGCTTCGACGCAGAGCAGTTCCGCATTGCCGCAGGCTGTTTTGCGCACAAGACCGGATGCTTCAAGCGTCGATTGCATCGCGACGGCGTCGTAAAAAGGCCAGAGTCCCTCTCCGAACCTTTCGAATACCATCAGCCGGGAGCGATATTCGTCGGCGCGGGCTTTGTCGGGGACGGCGTTTAGCAGGCTTTCTAAAAACATTCCCTCGAGCATATGCTTCATGGTGTGATACATCATACTTACGCCGACGAAAACGACCTTTGCGTTCCGCTCGTACATTTTAAACCATGGCGAGGTGTCGCAGAAAGCGTATTCTCCGAACGGACAGAGTCTCGGTTTTCCTGCGGTGTGCTCGTATGTCAGCTCATACGCCAGTTTCCCACGCGACGCCAACGAGTGTGTGGCCTGATTTGAGCGGTATACATAAGGCTGCTTGCGGAAATACTCGGTCAGCCAGCCCGCGTCGCTGGGTTTGTCCATATACCATGTTTTATATGAGTTTTTGAAGTCGACCTGACATAGGGTGGGGACGACAAGGGTGCCTTCTTTGCCGAGCAGCGACTCAAATCCGGCGATTACCGCCGCAGCGCCGCCGTCGACCGGACCGAGGCTCTTATAGGAGGAATGAAAGAGGCAGATATCGCCCGCCGCTACTCCCAGCTCGGCAAGAGCTGAGGAAATATCCGCTGATGTTATCATTTCCTCACCATATTACAGACCCAGGAGTTGGGCGGCGTTGTCATACGCTATCTTGCGGAAGGTGGTTTTGCTTATCTTTCCCGTCTGTTCCCAGGAAATGAGCAGGCTGTCAAGCTCTACCGGCATACCGTCAAAGCACATGTCGGTGCCGAAGAAAAGTCTGTCTTCAAATTCGGTAAGGAAGCGCGGGCCGTATTTCTCGTCGCGGGCGATGGCGTTATGGGCGGTAAAGTCGGAAAGATCGCCCATCAAATTCGGATAGAGGCGCAGGAGCTTCGGAACAGCGCCCTCTTCTTCGATAGGCGTCTTTGGCAGGCGTCCCACCTGTCCGCCGAAAGGCTTGAAGAAGAAGCTGCGCTCGCCGACGGTTTCAAGCTTTGCGATTTCACTCCAAAATACTGGACCGTGTCCGAATATAGTAAGGTTAGGGAACGCCATTAAGGAGTATTCAAGCTGCGGCAGTCCCGGGTCGTCGTAAAGCCCAAAGTCGCCCTCTCTCTGACCGGTGCCGTCGTATACCACCGGCAGACCGACTTTCTCGGCGCACCGGAAAAGATTCTGAACCCGGTAGTCCATAAGCTCCATTGAGGGCATTATCTCGCCTACCCCCTTGCAGCCTTTTCCTTTATAGTATTCGAGAAGCTTGTCAAGCGGCGAGTGGGGGGAGTTGTCCATTGCGCGGGGGTCGATGTTGCAATAAGGGATGAAGCGGTCGGGATATTTTTCGCTCATCTCGATTATATCTTCCACCGCCTGCGGCAGATATATCTCCGGGTTGACTACCGGCAGCAGCACCGCCATATCGACTTTCATCTCGTCATAGCGGCGTATAAGCTGCTCGGGGGTGCAGAATTGGTAGATCGGCGGGGTAATGCGGAAAGCGTGGCTGTGAATGTCAATGAACATTGATTGACCCTCCCGAATTTTTACGGTTGACCTTATTCTCTGTTATAAATATCCTTCCCGCGGCAGATATGTTCTTATTATGCAACGGGAAGGTATTTGATTTATGGTGGTATATTTATCTGAATTCAAGCAGCTTGTGAAGCTTTATGACATCTCCGGCGCCCATCGTGATAACGAGATCTCCCGAACCGGTATTATCTTCGAGCCATCCGGCTATATCGGCAAAGCCGCCCAAATATCTGCTGCCGGTATCTGCGGCAAATTGTTCTGATGAGACGGAAAAGTCGGCCGGGTTTTCCCTTGCGGCGTAGATATCGGCGATTATCATCTCATCTTCCGGCTTTTTCGATGAAAATATCTCTTTGAAACGGTCGTAAAAATCGGCAAGCCTTGAAAATGTATGAGGTTGAAAAACGGTTATCACCCTCTTAAAACCAAGCCTTGACACGGCTTCGAGAGTCGCTTCGACTTCGCTCGGATGATGCGCGTAATCGTCGTATACGACGGCTCCGCCGCTTAGTATGCCTATCCTCTCAAAACGGCGGGCGCAGCCGGTGAACTGAGGAAGGGTAGATTTGATGACATCGGCGCCGATACCGTTTATCCGCGCCGAAGCGATGGCTGCCAGAGCGTTATATATATTATGGATGCCAACGACGGAAAGATCGCAGGAAACAAGTTTTTTTCCGCGTTCGATTATGTCGAACGACGCGCAGCCGTTTTTCCAGGTGATATTTTCGGCTCTGTAATCGGCGGATTTGTCTTTTCCCAAAGAAAAGGTTACGAGTCTGCCTTCAAAGCCTTTGGCTGCAGCCAGCACGTTCGGGTCATCGGCATTGACAACCGCGGTTTTGCTCATGCCGATATATTTGCCGAAGCTTTCAAGAATATGATCGAGATCGTGAAAATAGTCAAGGTGCTCCGCCTCAATATTCGTTACGATAACTTCGGTGGGAGAAGTTGCGAGAAAGGAATCGGTGTACTCGCAGGCCTCGAATATAAAATAGTCTCTGCCGCCCTCTCGGCAGTTGCCGCCGAGCTGCTTTACCGCCGCGCCGACTTCTATCGTCGGATCAAGTCCGGCTGAAACGAAAAGCAGCGAGAGCATTGCGGTTGTCGTGCTTTTGCCGTGCATTCCGGATATGCCGATGCGGTTATTGTAGTCGGACATGATATAACCCAGATATTCTGCGCGGGAAAAGCAGGGGATGCCGTTTTCATGCGCGAAAACCAATTCGGGATTTTCGCTGTGGATTGCCGCGCTGTAAACAAGCATATCCGGGGAAAAGCGTTTAACGTTTTCTGCATCATGACCGATATTGACATCAGCTCCGCGGCTTTTGACGCTTTCCGTCAAATCGCTTTCGTTTCTGTCGCTTCCGGCAGCTTTAAATCCTCTCTCCATCGATGCGATCGCAAGAGAAGAAACCGACACTCCGCCGATGCCTATAAAATAGACTCTCGGCTGTCTGCCTTCTGCGATTATTTGATTTATTATTCTATATATATTATTATTTTTTATTATAATCATATAATACCTTTATATAAAAAATATCACGCTGCGCTAAAAACGGCAAATGCGACAACATCTTAATCTATATGGATTGGTTTATAAAAGCAGAATAAGTATAAGTCATGTTTTAAACTTTATTTGTTTCGTATTAAAGAAAATATTCCATAAAATCCCAAATGTCGTAACAATCGGATAGTATAATCAAATCAGGCTTTAAATTCAGGAGGAATATCAATGGAGATTACAGATATCAAAGTAAGAAAGTTATTCAATGACGACGGTCCTATGAAAGCCATCGTTTCAATAACTTTTGACAATCAGCTTGCTCTGCACGATATTAAGGTCATCAATGCCAGAGACAAATTTTTTATCGTAATGCCGAGCAGAAAAAATCCCGACGGAACATATCGAGACATCGCACATCCGATAAACGCGAATTTCCGGGCGCAGCTCGAAGATTCGGTTATCGAAGCCTACAACAAAGCGGTCGCAATTTTTGAAGCGGAAGCCGCCGCAGAAGCATCGTTTGAAGCAGATGCAGCCGATCAGAGCGAAGAAAGCTGAGACCGTGAAATGCCGTACGGCAGAAACATCAAATCAAGCGTCACAGCATCACTTACCCCGTGTTATAAGCATGGGGTTTTTTATGTCACGGTTTTGATAAAGGCTGAAAACCGCTTCGGCGGTATTGACAAAAGCGCGGGATTGTCATATAATATAAGCTGAAAATAACGCGGACGAAGGGAGGGTGAAATCTTGGACCGTCTGCCGCATCCCAAAGTTTACTATGTTTTTGATAATCCGCCGCCCGAGTCCTTCGATAAAGCTTACAGCTGTTTTATCACCGGGCACCGGGATTTTTATCCGACCGCAGAAGCGCGGAGCCTGCTGATAACTCAGCTTGACGATATGATAAAATACGGTGTCGATCATTTTTATATAGGCGGGGCAAAAGGTTTTGACACATTTGCCGAAATGATCGTATGCGCGAGGAAATTCGAAAACCCGAAGATCAAACTGAGCCTTGCCCTGCCCTTTCCGGGTTATACGCACAAGGAAGACGAGAAGCTGAAGGCGCAGTTTGAAGTGATCTCAAGGCTTGCCGACGAAATATTCTATCTTTGTCCGACGTTCTCAAAGGAAAGCTATCAGAAACGCAACGAATTTATGGCTGACCGAAGCTCTTTCTGTATCTGCTGGCTGGAGAAGCGAAGCGGCGGCACGGTAAATGCCGTCGCATACGCCCGGCGCCGCGGGCTGCGGATATTCAATCTTGCGGATGATCAGGTAAAGCTTGATACCTGAAAGTCACACTTAATCGTGTGGCTTTTTTATTCCGCCGCAGCCGGTTTTTTCGTCGCGAATTTTTCGGCGCTCATCTTGGCGACATCCGGCATGACCGCCTTTACGGCTGCCGCATAGTCTCTGCCGGTTTTTACGCAGGTACGCATCAGCTTATAGCCGGCGTCGCCGATATAAGGCAGGGCTTCGCCGAAATTAACGGCAAAATCGACATAAGTTCTGCCTTTGTCGCTGCGGGCAAGAACTATGTCAAGCATATTCAGGGTATCGCCGTCGCGGATGACATCGCGGGCAAGCTCATCATACCAGACATCTTCGATAAAGTTATATGACGCTGCGTTGGCTGCCTGCAGGAAGAGACCGGCATTCTTTGCCGTTGCGGAATTCTTTATTACCGCGAGAACCGGCATTGTACGGTCAACATAGCTGTAATAATACTTCTGGGACGCCGTGTTTTTCGGCAGCGGCAGAATTCCCCAGTCGTCTTTCATATCCGAAAACGCTGAGATCATATACGTGTGGTCGATATAAAAGAGCATTTTACCCGAGTAAAAGGCAGTTCTGGCGCCGTTGGAGGTATAAGAGCCGGAACCGCCGTTGAAGGCAACGCCGTCTTTATATATCAGCTTTCTCATTCTTTCGACAAGCTTTGTTACATTTGAAGTGACCGTACGCTGCGCCGGGATACGACCGAGTGAAGTCGTGAAATAGTTCTCGCCGGACGAGGCAAAGAGCGCGTCAATAATCCCGTCTTCCTCAAGCTGCGCGCCGAATCCGTAATATCCCGCGGATTTCGCCGAAAGGCAGAATTCCCTGAACTTATCCTGGGTCCATTCGTCGCTATATGCAAGGGCATAGGGTGATTCGAGACAGAGGGATTCGATTAGCGACTTGTTGAAAAACATGCAATAGTAATAATTGGGGCTTTCATTGAGATCGCCGTACGCGCCCCAGACGTTGAACTGAGTGGTTGTCTGCGCCATTGCGTCCGAATCGAAGTATGGCGCATTGTAATTTGTGAACGGAAGCGAGCGGAGATTCAGAAGCAGACCGCTCATCGCAAAGCTGCCGAGCCAGTTCTGAGGCACCGCTATAAGATCGGTATAGTAATCACCGCTCATGACCGCCAGCCGGGTATTTGCATAAATCTCGGAGACGGGGGTATCGATGGCGATTATACGGGTGTTGTATTTTTCTTCAACCATCTCGTTGCGCTCGATACGGGCGTTATCGACCGGATTGCCGGCGCTTTCCGGCATGAATATCGAGGCGTCGGATGTCATTATGTTGACGGCAACTCCGCCGAAATCATCGGCGGTCAACGCTTCGAGATATTGATTGGCAATGGCGAAATTGTCCTGAAGCTGTACCGGAACAACCTGTCCCAGTGGCTGAGGCGCTGGCTGCGTTACGATTTCTGCGCCGTCGGGCAGCGTCATCGCCTCGGTTTCTTCGGGTTCCTCGGTTTGCGGAACTTCTTCCGTTTCCGTCGTCACGGGAGGATAGATATCCGGGTTGACATCTATCGTTGTCACCGGGGTGCCGTCGAGGCGTTTATTGACCGTTATAACGGAAGTGCAGGCGGAAGCCGACAAAAACAAAGCCGCAGCCAGAGCGGCTGTCAGAAGCCTGAATATTAATCGGGTGAATTTATTATTATAAAGGAGTGACATCACATTCGTTTTCTTTAAGATAACCGTAATAGCCGCTTTGACGCAGACGCTCGAGAGTTTTTCCGAATTTTTTCCGGGACGGCTCTTCGACAAGAGTCACGTCGTATCTGTCTCTTAATTCCGATGCTTTAAGCTCTGCTTTGATAAAGCTTTCTTCTGGATTTTCGGCGTCGTAAAAAACGGCGACAGCCTGACGCAGACCCTCAGCCTTATCTCCGCGGGCGGAAAGGATTGAGAAGATGCGCTCAAAACCGATAGAAAAGCCGACCGCGGGAGTGTTTTCTCCGGTAAATTTTCCTATAAGTCCGTCATATCTGCCGCCGCCGGCGACCGAGCTGCCGAAGGAAGCAGAAAGGATCTCGAATACCGTCCCGGTGTAGTAGCCCTGTCCTCTTACGAGAGTGGGGTCATAGACGATATCGAGGTCTGGGTCGATGCGGTTGACTGAGGTTATAACTTTTCTCAGATTATCTGCAGTTTCTGAGGACACCGCCCCTGCCGCGTCTTCAAGAGTGAAGGGGGAGCGGCTCATAAGTTCTTTCAGAGAGGTTATTACCGAATCGGATATTCCTTTTTCCGACATCTCAGCGCAAACTCCGTCCCAGCCGATTTTATCGAGCTTATCAAGGACAATGCATACGGGATCGTTCATATCGGCGGCAACGCCGCAAGAGGAGATGATCGCTTTCAAAAGGACTCTGTCGTTTATCCTGACGGTGAAATCATCAAGCCCGATCCCCCTCAGCGCTCTTGCGGTCGTGAGTATCAATTCAACTTCCGCCGTGTAAGAGGGTTCGCCGATTATGTCGATATCACACTGAACGAATTCGCGCATCCTGCCCTTCTGAGGGCGCTCGGCGCGGTATACCCGATCAAGCTGAATAACCTTAAACGGAAGCGGCAGTTTTGAGCGGTTGTTGGCGTAATATCTTGACAGAGGAAGGGTAAGGTCGTACCGCAGACCCAGGTCGCAGAAGGTGTTTTCAGAAGGTTCTGCGGCATTTTTGGCTTCCTCCGCCGCGGAGATGAATTTGTCTCCGCGCTTCATTATCTTGAATATCAGCGCGAGGTTTTCGCCCCCGTCGCTGTTGTCGAGGTTTTCCAGCTCTTCGAGAATCGGGGTCGATATTCTTGTAAAGCCCGCCGAACGGTATGCTTTTAATATAATATCCTGGAGCCTGTCGCGGAGGGCGACTTCCTCGGGCAGGTAGTCGTTTGTGCCTTTTACCGGTGTTATTTTCATTTATTTGTCCTGTTTGTCTTTATTTGCATTTTGCAGGTCAAGCCAGTCCTGAAGTATAATCTGAGCTGACAGAGTATCTATCACGCTCTTGCGTTTTTTGCCTCGGGTGTCGGTCGCGTTGAGATATTCGGCCGCAGAAACGGTTGTCAGCCGTTCATCGAACAATTCGACTTCGCGACCGGAAGTTTCTCTTAAAATCTCGGCGAACCTCTCTGCCTTTTCCGCCCGCGGACCCAATGTGCCGTCCATATTGAATGGGCAGCCGATGACGATTTTCACGGCGTTGTATTCGTCGCAGTATCTTGTTATTTTATTTGCGAGATCTCGCATGCCGTTAGCCTTAAGGGTACACAGACCGCCGGCTAAAAATCCCGATGCGTCGCTGACGGCAAGCCCGGTGCGGGTGTCGCCGAAGTCGACACCGATAACTCGTTTTTCCGTCATATATCGGTATCTTCGAATTGCTTCGGAGGCGGATAGATCGAATCGGCATATGCGACAGAGTCGACCGAGGCTGTTGTCGGAGGCCACGCGCCGAGCATTCTTGCTTCGTTGACTCCTTCGGTGACATCCTTTATAAACTCAAGGAGGTCGTTCCATACCGTTTCGCGGTCGGTTTCGTTTAAAATCTCGTGACGATCACCAGAATAGAGCTTTATCCGCAGGTCGTTTACTTCCCGCTCATTCAGATCGTCATAGACTTCATTGGGGCCGGTTCCGTTCCCGCCGACGGGATCGTCTGCGCCGGAAATGATATATATCGGCAGCGACAGCGGAACTTTTTCCGCCCAGCCTTCGGCGGTTATATTTTTCATAAGCAGGAATTCCTGCCTGAAGCCTTCGGCCGTAAACGGGAAGCCGCAGTATTTGTCTTCCGAGTATTTCTTAACTATATCGCTGTCTTTTGTCAGCCATTCGAATCCGGTCGGACCTTCGAATGACTTTGAAAAAGAGCCGAGAGAAAGGTCATTCAGCAGCTTTGAACGGTGTCTTTCTCCCTTTATTCTGACTATCATTCCCGCCAAAATAACCGCCGCGCTCAGAAGCTTGTTTTTCCCGGCGGTGCCGCTGATAACGGCGCCGTCGATATCTTCTCCGTATTGTCTTATAAAATCCCGGAGGACGAAAGAGCCCATGCTGTGTCCAAGCATAATATAAGGGAGAGTTCTGTATCTGCCTCTTATAATCTTTAAAAGCTTTGCCTGGTCTTCGCAGAGATTCCGGTAATCCTCAATATGTCCCAGATCTTCTTCGGATGCGGCGCTTTTGCCGTGACCGATGAGATCTGAGCCGACAACCGCGACGCCGTGTTCGCAAAGCCACTCGGCGAGATCATTATATCTGTCGATATGCTCGCTCATACCGTGGATTATATGCAGCACCGCGCGAGGCGAGGAGGGCTGCCAAAAACGGTAGAAAATATCTGTGCGATCGTCGCTTGAGCGATAGCGGTCTTCGGTAATCCTGCGCGACATATCGGGGCCTCCTTTTTTTATTCAACTCTTACAAGTTCTTTAAGTCCGGAATCAAGCGCTGCCGTCAGCGCGTCGATATCTTCTTTGGTGTTGTTTTTGCCGAGTGAGATGCGCAGAGAACAATCGGCTTCGCGCTCGGTAGCTCCCCAGCAGAGAAGGGCGTTTGACACCCGCTTTGCCCGCGCCGTGCATGCCGATCCCGCGGAGACACAGATATCCTTTGCGCTGAGGTAGTGCAGCATCGTTTCGCTTTTTATACCCGGAAGGGTTATGCTCACGATATGCGGAGCCGGCTGCCTTGTATGCTTATAACTTATCTGATGCGGAAGATTGAGGATAAGGTATTCGCGCAGTTCATTCAGATGCTCTATGTGCGGCGGCTCGGAAGCTGCTTCTGCAAAACCGGCGATGCCGATGACATTTTCGGTGCCCGAACGCATTCCGTTCTCCTGTTCCCCTCCGAGCATCATCGGGGTGAGCTTGCGGCCTTTCATGGCGTCCTTTGAAACATACAGCGCGCCGATACCTTTCGGTCCGTGAATCTTATGCGCGGAAATAACGGTCAGGTCACAGCCGAATGCGTCGGGATTGAAGTCTTTTATTTTTCGGAAACCCTGGATCGCGTCGCAATGGCAGACAATATTAGGATTTACCGCCCTAGCTGCCGCAAAAGCTTTTTTTACGTCATAAACTGCGCCGGTCTCGTTATTTACCAGCATAATTGAAATCAGAATCGAAGCCGGCGTGACCGCCTGTCTGATTTCATTTATATTCAGCTCTCCGCCGGTCGTTGAAATCCTAACGACTTCGCAGCCTTCGTTCTCGAGCCGCTTTATCGGTTCAAGCACCGAAGGATGCTGATCCGCCGATACAATAATCCGGCGGGTAAAGCGGACGTCACGGCGGGTATAGGCGGTGCCGGCAATGGCAAGGTTATTTGCTTCGGTACCGCTGCCGGTGAAAATCAGTCGGTTTAAATCGGAAAGGCTTATATTTTTAACTCCCAGAGAGTTTAGAATCTGTCTTCTTGCAAGCTGCACACAGTCGTTAGCCTTTATCCCCGCCGCGTGGATTGACGAAGGGTTTGCCCATACGTCGTCCATAACTTCATTCATGCGCAGCTTAACGCCCGGCGACAATTCCGTCGTCGAGCTGTTGTCAAGATATATCATCGTTTACAGGTTTCGCTTATTTAAATTTTATGTTCTGAATGATATTGCCGACGTCCTCGAGATGAAGATCGAATTTTTCCTGAGTTGCCGTATAAGTGAAAATATACATCGCGCCGAAATGATTGAATATAACCATCTCGAATTTATACGGATCACCGGTAACGGTAGCGGTAAAACCGCGCTTTATAGCCGCTGTCGAGCCGTCTATAACGGTATTGTCTTCTTCGGAAAAGACGGCATCCGGGAAGGTTGAAATAAGATCATCTTTATATTTTTCCCAGAAATCCGGGGCGGTTTCGTTCGGATCGTCAAGGTCAAAAGCGATCAGCGAAACGTTGGATCTGTCGTTCTCCGAAACATATGCCGTTGTTGCGCCGGTCGAAATATCGGTGACCCAATTTTCCGGAACATACATGATATAATCGACGGCATCGCCGGATGCAAGCTTCATTCCGTCCGGCACACCGTCGGATTTTCCGCAGGATGAAAATGAAAGCATTAAAAGGATGAGCGCCAGCAATGCCGCGGCGCTGCGAAATGTTTTTTTCTTCATAATTTGATTTTTTCGATTGATATATGATGTTATTTTATAATGTGCAGTGAACCGATAAAAGGAAGTTCCTTTGCCTTGTTCTGAACCACGCAAATTATACCGAAAACGGCAAGACCCAACAGAGCAAGACCGAGTGCCAGGAATATCATGCTGAAAAGCGGGCCTATTATAAACATTTTGCCGAATATTGCCATTATCAATCTGTTCAGAACAGTATATATAATCTCAACAATAAACAAGGTAAGTCCCTGACTTGCGTGGAACCTTGTGTATGCGGAATCCTTTGCCGCAAAAAGCGGAATCAGAACCAGAATACCGAGATAGGAAAGCAGCGCCATCGCTTTATTTGTGTATATGTCGTTCGGATCCATCTTGGATGTATGATCCGGAGTGTCAAAAATCGCCTTTGCCTGTCCTTCAAAATCGGTGCTTGTTTTGTTGCTTTTTTCTCCGCTGTTGTCAAAGGCAGCGCCGCAATCGGTGCAAAACTTTGAATCATCGGAAGACTGCTTACCGCAATATCTGCAGGTGCGCATGTTGTAATCCTTTCCGGCTGAACCACTTATATTGTATAAACTTCATATACTTATTTTACCACAATACGCATGAAAAGTCAATAATTTATAAAGTGTTACGACTGATTTATATTTATATCATATAGATTTATCAGATTCACTTATACAATCGGCGGTGCGGATTCTAAAACCGCAAAAAAGAAAAACCGCTTTTGGGCGGTTCTCTTTTCAGCTGTTAGCGGTTCAGTTCTCTTCTTCGAACTGGTCTTTGCCGACTCCGCAGTCCGGGCATACCCAATCTTCGGGTATATCTTCGAACTTGGTTCCCGGGGCTATGCCGTTATCCGGATCGCCCTTCGCTTCGTCGTATACATATCCGCATATCTGGCATACATACTTTTTCATTCTGATTTCCTCCATGGTTTTATATATCTGAAACCGCCGTTTTGATGCGGCTTTCATTCGGTCCTGTAAGCTTTTTTGACGATCGCTTTATACATATCTTCAAAGATTGAATCGCGGTCGAAGCTTTTGTTATATATGAATTTACCTTCGGCGGGGATGAACATCCCTTCGTCATCGACAGAAAGTGCGTCTCTGATTTCCGGAGAGACAAAATCCTTGCCCCGCAGAATTGCGACAGAGCTGATATCCCATATGATATGAGTTGCCGGTCTGAAACTGCCCCTCTGGCAGTCATGATCGCGGCGCATAAGATATGACAGGTAATCACCTACCGGGATATTCTTGTCTTCGAGATAATACGCCGTTTCGCCTACGGTCGTTGTCAGCACCGATGTGCCGCCGGCGGCGGGAAGCAATATTACCGGGCAGTCGCTTTCAAAGACAACCTGAGCCGCCGCTCTGTCCTGGCGCAGATTGAAATCGTTTGCGCTCTGATAGCGGTCGGCGTCGTTTGCGCCGATAAGGACAATTACGAGATTTTTGCTTATCGACGGGTCGATGAGCAGAGCCGAGGCAGCGTCGGTAAAGCAGCCGATAAACGCGGCGAACACATAATCGTCGGTTGAGTGCGCGGCATCGATTATCGCGCGAGCCGCGGGGGAATCAACAGGAGTGTTTTTATCCTTAAGATATGCGTCGGCTCCGCGGTAAAGCGGGAGTTTTGAGCCGGGGCAGGTAAGATCCCGCACTCTGCGCATCTCGACATAACTCTTTTCCATGCCCTGAGCCGGATTGTCGGCGTTGTTGTTGACAAAAGGCGCTGCTCCGAGTCCTAAAAGCTCAATGTTATCCGCGCACATAGCGTATGCTATTGCGAACTGGTCGTCTATTTCATTCGCCGCATCGGTATCTAAAAAGAGTTTGCGCGGCTCCGGAGAAGTAAGACGGGAGAGGATTTTCTCGCAAATGTTTCGGTTCATTTTCATCACCTGTAAGAAGTAAAAAACATCGAATAAGTCGGCAATATGTTTATCGCGAAAAATCGGTTACCGATACAGGAACAAACGGCTTTGGATTAAATCACCCTATACTATTATTGTACATTATATTTATGAATTTTTCAATACATCAAACGATATCAAAAGTTTGCCGCAGTCAGAAATACGATGGTAAGCACTATAACGCTCAAGACGGGACAGATCCACAAAGTGATTATATTTATTATTTTGCTGCCGGTTCCGTCGGCGGAAAAACTCACCCTGTAATGAACAATAATGTTTATCAACGCGAAAAAAAGCGGGTGTCCGATAATTGCAAGCAGTTTATTGCAATATCTGTCGGCGGAACCGCTTGCATCCCAGTGTATCGGGATTTCCGCGGGGAGGTAATTATACAGCGCTGCGCCGAGTATAAGCGGCAGCATACATATGGTTGTGGTCAGCAACAGGATTTTTTTATTCATGGGCATTCTCCTGCCGATTATTGTTAAGTGTTGAATTTAAACAATGGTATTCAATTCTTATTGTTACTTTGTTTTATCTTCCTGTCTTTCGATGTTTTCGTCGATTATTTTCACCGCCGAGAGGACGATATGCATGCAGGGGCGAGTTTCATAGTATTCGTCCGTCCTCGGGGATGCTTTGGGAGATGTGTCGGATTCAATTCCGCTGAGCAGCTCATGGCAGTCAAGACTGCCGTGCAGCTCTTTAAACTGCGCTGTCAACTTTTGTATCATAGCGTAAATATTGTCTTTATTTTCGGGGTTCGATATATCATCATAGCCGTAAAGCGCGCCGGTTACCGCAACCATTCCGGTTACGGCGCCGCAGGTCAGGCGAAGCCGGCCGATGCCGCCGCCGAATCCGGATGCGATTCGAAGCGCCGATTTCGGGGCGATGCCGATTTCGGCAAGCTCATCGGAATAAGCGCCGACTACCGACTGGGCGCAGTTATAGCCGGAGAGGAAGAGGTCTTTTGCGCGGTCAAGGTGTTTTTGTTTCAAGTCTTCGTTCATTTTCAATACCTTCAATGTCGTTGTATTGCGGATTTGCCGTAAGGATTTGCCGTAAGGCTTTCCCGTGATTTTGTACCTGCTTTATTATATAACATATCCGAGCATTTTTCAAGGAAAAGAACGGAAACTTTATACAAATACATAGAATTTGTCCGGGGAAGCGGAATCTTCCCCGGACATTTGTGTTTGTCGTTATTTTATTACAAGCGAGCCGTTTTCGACTTCGACCGTTATTGTGTCTCCCATGCTGTAATCGCGGCTCAGGATAGATTTTGCGATCATTGTCTCGACTTTGCTCTGGAGATAACGCTTAAGCGGTCTGGCTCCAAAGACGGGGTCGTAGCCGTTCGCGGCGATTACATCCTTCGCTTCGTCGGTTATGACAAGCTTCAGCGATTTATCTTCGAGACGCTTTTCAAGTCCGGCTTCAAGCAGGTCGATGATCTGCTTTATGTCTTCCCTCGTCAGCGGCTTGAAGAAGATGATCTCGTCGAGGCGATTCAGGAATTCCGGACGGAAATTCTGGTGCAGCAGCTGGTCGATGGCGTTTTTAGCCGACTGGCGGATTTCGCCGTTCTCGTTGATGCCTTCAAGCAGATACTGCGAACCTAAGTTGGAGGTCATGATGATTATCGTATTCTTGAAATCGACCGTTCTTCCCTGTGAGTCGGTGATTCGACCGTCGTCCAGAACCTGAAGCAGCAGATTAAAGACGTCGGGATGAGCTTTCTCAATCTCGTCGAACAGTACCACGCAGTAAGGATGGCGGCGGACTGCTTCGGTAAGCTGACCGCCCTCGTCGTAGCCGACATAGCCGGGAGGCGCTCCTATCAGACGTGAAACGCTGAATTTCTCCATATATTCGGACATATCTATCCGAACCATATTGCGTTCGTCGTCAAACAGCGCTTCGGCAAGAGCCTTTGCAAGCTCGGTTTTACCGACGCCGGTCGGACCTAAGAACATGAAGGAGCCTATCGGGCGGTTGGGGTCGGAGATTCCGGCGCGGGATCTAAGTATCGCTTCCGACACAAGTTCGACCGCTTCGTTCTGACCTATTACCCTCTTATGGAGCTGGTCGGGAAGCTGCAGCAGCTTCGTTCTCTCCGACTCGACAAGCTTTGTCACCGGAATTCCCGTCCAGCGGGCGACGACTTCGGCTACCTCGTTGTCAGTTACGGTATCGCGGACCAGCTTGTTTTCCTGCTTGTCTTCTCCCTTAAGCTGAGCTTCTTCGAGCTTTTTTTCAAGCTCGGGGATGGTCGAATAGCGGAGTTTCGCGGCTTTTTCATACTCATAGCTGCGCTGCGCGCTTTCCATATCCGCGTTTGCCTTTTCAAGCTGAGACTTGAGTTCCTTTACATCGTCGATGCCGGATTTCTCTTTATCCCATCTTGATTTAAGCTCGTCAAATTCTTCGCGCAGTGACGCAAGCTCGTCTGATATCTTCTCCCGCCGTTCGACGGAAAGGGTATCCGTCTCCTTTTTCAGAGCGGTTTCTTCGATTTCAAGCTGCTGGATCTTGCGGTGGATATCATCAAGCTCGGACGGCATTGAGTCAATCTCGGTGCGGACTGTCGCGCAGGCTTCGTCTATTAAGTCAATCGCCTTATCCGGCAGGAAACGGTCGGTTATATAGCGGTCGGAAAGGGTCGCTGCGGAGACGATGGCGTTGTCATGTATCTGAACCCCGTGGAATATCTCGTAGCGCTCCTTAAGACCGCGGAGAATAGATATCGTATCCTCAACCGTCGGCTGGTCCACCATTACCGGCTGGAACCGCCGCTCAAGGGCGGCATCTTTCTCGATATACTTGCGGTATTCGTCGAGAGTGGTCGCGCCGATACAGTGCAGCTCGCCTCTGGCAAGCATCGGTTTCAGCAGGTTGCCGGCGTCCATCGAGCCTTCGGTTTTTCCGGCTCCGACGATGTTATGAAGCTCGTCTATGAAGAGCAGTATATTTCCGTCGCTTTTTTTGACTTCGTTTAAGACGGCTTTCAGCCTTTCCTCGAATTCGCCGCGGAATTTCGCGCCGGCGATAAGGGCGCCCATGTCAAGCGAGAATATCGTCTTTGACTTCAGGCCTTCCGGCACGTCGCCGCGGACGATCCTCTGCGCCAGTCCTTCGACTATCGCGGTTTTTCCGACGCCCGGCTCGCCGATGAGCACCGGATTGTTCTTAGTTTTTCGGCTCAATATACGGATAACATTGCGTATCTCCGCGTCGCGGCCGATTACCGGATCGAGTTTTCCTTCTTTTGCGCGCTCTACAAGATCGGTGCCGTATTTTTCCAGCGCTTCGTAAGTCTGTTCCGGATTGTCGGAGGTTACGCGGGCGGATTTAACCTTTGCAAGCTCCTGATTAAACCGGGACTTGTCTATATTAAATCTGCGGAAAACACGGCTCAGCGCGTCGGTGGGATTATCAAGCAGAGCTTCGAATATATGCTCCACCGAGATATATTCATCATTCTGCTTATCCGCAAGCTTCTGGGCAGCGTTTAGTATCCTGTCGGTTTGCGGAGCGACATATATTTTGTCCGGTTCGCGGCCGGAACCGGTTACCGAGGGGATTTTGCTGATTTCACCGTCGATCGCGGAAAGCAGTTCGTCTGTATTTATTCCCATTTTCCCGAGAATATTCGGGACAAGTCCGCCGTCCGAGTCTATCAGCACATATGCGATATGCTCCGGACTTATCTGCATATTATCGTTTTCCAGAGCCAGCGCCTGCGCGTTCTTTATTGCTTCTATTGATTTTTTAGTTAATTTTTCGGCATCCATGATTCATCCCTCCTTTAAATTCTGCCAATTCCGCGCTCAAGGCAGTAAACATAATCGTTTTCCAGTTCCCGCGCGGTTTCATAACCCTGGCTGAGATATTTCTTCATTATGGTGTCTAACATTCTGATGTATTCGCCGATTTCGGTGCCGATCTGCTCGTTGGTATAATCATAACCGCGGCGCAGATAGAGTCCACGAGAGAATTTGCCGCCGGAAGCGCTCCAGCTTATCTCTTGCCCCTCTCTCGGAGTAATATAAGCTGATTCAAGCCGCTGCCACAGACGGAAGAAACCGGTAACGGCGGAGAGCAGCTCCGAAGACTGAGTCCTGTATATGACGCTCAGCTCGCCGACTTCATTCTTAACCGGGGAGCGGTACATCTGCACTTCATATCTTATCGTCGGACGGTATTTATATTCAAGTGAGCTTTTCAGCGACATTGTAAGCTGATTCGGAACGAAATAAGGGGTAATATCCGGCATGTCGCCGAACTCAGACCTTCTGTCCCCTAAAAGCGCCGAGGTGTCGCCGTTTATAAACGCTTCAAGCTGCTCGAAGATTTTTGCAATTCGTTTTTCCGGAGTCATCAGCGACGCATAATCGGCAAGTATGCCGTCGACCAGCGCCGAGCGGCTCATGCCGTTCTGACTCGCTATCCGGTCGATCTCGGCGACTACGCCGTCGCTGAGCATCAGTGAATACATACTTTTTTGCATTCCCGGCATGGTTTCAGCCTCCTTTTTTTGACTTTCTTTGACTTTGCTAATATATTATACCACAAGAGATGAACTTTGTCAAGGGGTTTATATAATTTTCTTGACAAAATTGTTTTTGCGCAAAGAAAAAGCTCCGGTCTGATGCCGGAGCTTTTGAATATTCAGTCTTTATATCCGTCGGGGTGGGTCGAATGCCACTTCCATGCGTGGGAAATTATGTCTTCGATTCCATAGCGGCGTTTCCATCCTAAAATCTTTTCGGCGTTTTCCGACGAAGCTACCAGAGTCGGCGGGTCGCCGGGACGGCGGTCGATGATGTCGGCCGGAATCGGCGCGCCGGTTACCTTTCTTGCGGTCTCGACAATCTCTAAATTCGAATAGCCGCCGCCGGTTCCTAAGTTATAAACACCGCATTCGCCGGTTTTCTGCATATGCTTCAGCGCCAGCTCATGCGCGTCGATAAGGTCGCAGACATGGATGTAGTCGCGGACGCAGGTGCCGTCTTTTGTCGGATAATCTCCGCCGAAAATCTTCATCCGCTCCCGCTTGCCCATCGCGCACTGGAGGACTATCGGAATAAGATGTGTTTCGGGGCGGTGATCCTCTCCGATATGGCCGTCCGGATGAGCTCCGGCGACGTTGAAATAGCGGAGGGCGATGTAATTAAGCCCGTATGCGGTATTGAACCATTTCAACATCTTTTCAATGGCAAGCTTGGTCTCACCGTAGGTGTTGATCGGAGCGTTCGGCGTTTTTTCGGTAATAAGACCGTCTTCCGGCTGGCCGTAGGTCGCGGCGGTCGAGCTGAACACGACGTTCTTTACATCGTGGCGAACGAGCGAATGAAAGAGATTCATCGACTCGCAGACATTGTTTTTATAATACTCATAGGGCTTCTGCATCGATTCGCCGACAAGCGAATAAGCGGCGAAATGGATCACGGCGTCCGGCTTGTTTTCACCGAGCACCTTGTACATAAATTCTTCGTCGCCGACATTGCCCTTGTAAAACTTTGCGTTTCCTACCGCGGCTTCATGACCTTTGGAAAGGTTATCGACTACAATTACTTCATAGCCTTTTTCTTTAAAGATCTCCGCGCAGTGCGAGCCGATATAGCCGGCTCCGCCGGTAATCAGTATTTTCATTTTCCTACCTCTTAATTCTGGTTGCTGATATCTTCAAACCGTTCAAGCGCTTCCCTTAATTCCGCCGCTTTTTCTTCCGGAACGGTCGGGTTGCAGTGAGCCCAGACGCCGGTTTCCGACGATGCCATGAATTGCTGGCGCTGACTGTCGCGCATGGTCGGATAAAATTCTATATGCCAGTGGAAATAGCTGTCGATATCTCCGATGCCTTCGGTATTTACCGGCGCGTTGTGCATGCACATCATATACGGGAAACTGTGGACATTGGCGAAAAGATGATCATATGCGCCGGTTATTTTCTTTATCATATCCGCAAGGTCATTGCGTTCCTTATCGGTAAATTCGGTGATGTTCTTCTTATGCGACTTGCAGGAGACATAAGTGCCGTATGCATAATCGGCGAAAAACGGGACATAGGTGATGAATGAGTCGTTTTCTGCGACGATTCGCTCTCCGAAGCTCTTTTCCTCTTCATTTATGCGGCAGAAAAGGCACTTTCCTTCCTTATCGTAAAACTCGCGGGCGGAATAAAGCTCAAGCTCAATCTTCTTCGGAAGCTTGGAATAGCCGTAAATCTGACCGTGGGGATGCGGCATTGTGACGCCGACCATTTCGCCGCGGTTTTCAAAAATGAAAACATATTTGATCTTCGGGTCCGCCGCCATTGCATTGAACCGATTGCTCCAAAGGTCGACAATGCGCCTGATATGGGCAACCGAAAGGTCGCAAAGCCGTCCGTAGTGATCCGGCGAGAAAAGAATTACCTCGCATTTGCCGTAACTCGGAGCAGCCTTATATATATCCGAAGCAGTCTCGCCGAATAACGGGGCATCTGGCGGAGGCGGATTCTGGCTCAGCGCCGGAAAGTCATTGTTATAATCGTAAACGTCGTAATCTTCAGGGACCTTCTTGTCCTTTCCGGGGCAAAAAGGACACCAGTCCTTCGGCATATTGGAGCGATTCTGCCGGTGCGAAGCAATTATAACCCAATCTTGAATCATCGGATTCCATCTGAGTTCAGCCATAAATAACAATCCCTTTCATAAACATGGTGCCCGCGGACGGACAGACCTGCTGCGGGTAAAACACAGCGGCGCCTTTAAGCGGTATTTTATTATATATTATACATAAAAGTTACTGCAAGTTCAATATCCGAAGGTAAATAATTCGTTTTATATTTTTGTCAGGTTGTTTATTCCGGATTTTCCGCGGGAGGATTGCCGTTTGAAAGCCGCCATTTTTTCGGCGAAACACCGATCATCCGTTTAAACACCTTGTTGAAATAGCTCTGGTCGGTATATCCGACAAGGGATGCGACATCCGACACCGTCAGTTCCGGGTCGGTCAGCAGCAGCTTGCTTTTGTCGATACGATATTTTGTCAGATATTCGGAAAAACGCACTCCCATCTCGCTGCGGAAAATCCTGCTGAGATAGGATGCGGAGATATAGATGTGGTCGGCGGTATCTTTAAGCGTTATCGGGTGCATATAATTCGCGGCTATATAGGCTGTCGCGCGGGAAATAATGCTTATATTCCTGACATCCTTGCGGTTGAAGGTCAGCTCCATGAAGCGGTTTAATATCGATGTAAGCGCGCGGCAGACGTCCTCGAGGTTATCGAGGGAGATAAAGTGGTTTATGAATTTCGGACAGAGGCTGTAAATTTCGCTCTCATCCGCCCCTGCGTCGAGCGAAGCTCTCGAAATGAGCACGGTAAGCTCCATCGCTCTTGCCTTCAGGGTCATAAGGTTCTCGGAGCCGGTAAAAAATATAAATCCGAGGATTTCATTCAGATATCTGCGGGCAGTGTCGGCGTTCCCTGTCGTGATGGCAGATATCAGCAGCTTTTCCTTGTCATACGGATACGGCTTGTAGCTGTCGACACCCAAAAGCTGACGCGACCTTATGCTCGCGACATAATCTTTTAATTCTTTTTCCGAGCCGCCGGCAAGGATATGCCGATCATCCGTTTTAATCGGGTTGTTCTCTTCCGTATGCATCATTGTTTCACCGCGTGGTATTACATTTCTTTATCATATATTATACCATAAAACAGCATTATTATCAAGCCGGCGCCGTTTTATTGAAGCGAAAACAGTTGACAAATCATTGCCGGAGTAATATAATATTATCGAACAAGATTTTTCGGAGGAATGTTATGGAAATAAAGAAGAACGTAAACTACCGCGACGAATTCGTTATCGGCGAAAGATGGCAGGTTTTTGAAGGTGACGTCAATGTAAGCTCAATGTCCGTCAACACCAAAGACAGCCGTTATATGGGAAATTATATCAAAACCGGTCTTATCGGCGGTATCGGGACCCCCGTCGAATACCGGCGCCGCAGCTATGTCCGCAAGATGTTCGAAGAAATAATGCTGGAGGTGCCGGAGCGGGGCTGGGCGGTATCCATGCTGCATCCGTTTTCCTTTCCGTATTACCGTAAATTCGGGTATGAAAGAATCTCCGATCACCTGGTTCTTGAATTCCCGATGCAGACGCTTGATTTTGTTCCCCGCTGCCCCGATTTCGTCCCGGTAAACACCGAGAAGCAGCAGCTTGACTGCTGCCGAATTTACGAAAAATTCGCCGAGGACAAGAACATAATGTTCCGCCGTGTCGGCAAGGATTCTTTTCCGATCGATCCCGGCAGCGGCAAAAAGTATTACATATATTATGTAAGCGGAGAACCGATTGCTTTCGCCCAGACCCAGGTTGAAAACTATTACAGCATAAACCGGATGATTTCGGTAAATCTGAATCTTCACGAATTCGGCTTCGTTTCGGTTAAAGGGCTTTTTGCTCTGCTTGGCTTCCTCAGAATGTATGAAGGGCAGCTTGAATCGGTGAAAATTCACAACGCCGCGATGGCGCCTCAGCTCGAAATGAATCTCAGATATTACAACCATACCAAATACACCGTTTATCCGGATATCGCGGCGAGGATTACCGATTTTCCCCTGATGATGCAGGGCAGGCGCTGGCCGGACGATTCGGGAAGCTTCGCCATCCGCTGCATAGATCCGCAGCTGCCTTCTCTTGACGGAGTCTGGCAGGTGGAATATTCGGACGGTAAGTGCGAGACTCGGAAACTTGACTGCGGCAGAGAGGCGGATTTGACCTTACCCGTTACCGGGCTGACACAGCTTCTATATGGATATTACGAGTTCACACCTGAAAACATCGTATATCTGCCGGGCGCCGAGCTTAAAAATCCTAGATCCGATCTTTTCCGCGTATTCCGCAAGATGGAAAACGGCTTGTTCGAGCATTTCTGAAAACAATCGCGCCGGAGGGCAATCGCTTCTCCGGCGCGTTATTCTTTGTTATGAATTATTTTACTTCGACAATTGCTCCGTTATTGTCGCAGGATTTGACCTCGGCTTCAACTATGCGGATGGTGTCGCGGGAGTCTGTCGGCGGGTTGACGGTGTTGACGCCATTGTTTTTCACGAGGTTGACAAGATAGAGCACTTCCTTGTAATAGGCATTTTCGGTGTCTATTTCAGGAGTGAGATCCTTGCCGTCGTGGCTCTTGATCATGACGCCGCCGTTATTGGAACCCATGATAAAGGTGCCGCGTTCAAAGCTGATGCGGAACTCCATCCAAAAATCGCGGCCGTCCATCGACCAGTCGTCCTGTGAGTTAATGGCAATATCGTCATCATAGATATATGTGGTCGTTACCGCGTCATAACCGGAATCAAAACCCCTTGTCTTAAGCATATTGGCGCCGCGGGAGCAGACAGCCTTCGGCATTCCGAAGAGCCAGTTGATCATATCAACGTCGTGGATATGCTGGTCCTGAATGCAGCCGCCGCTCTTATTTTTATCCCAGTACCAGTTTTGCCAGCTTCCCGTCGGAACTGCTCCGCCGCGGAAGAAGTAGCCGCAGAGCGGTTTGCCCAAATCGATATCCTTGTAGGTCTTCTTTGCGGGATCGTCTGTCTTTGCGTCCTCGATAAGAGCCTTAAGCACCTGGTATTCGCCCCAGAAGCGGAGCACCTGACCTATCATAAGGTATTTGCCGTTCTTTTCGGCAGCTGCTATCATCCTGTTGCAGTCGTCGGATGTAAGCGCCATCGGCTTTTCACACATAACGTTTATACCGGCATCAAGGCACTTTATCGCCGCGTCGGCGTGGAGATAAGTCGGTATGGCTATGACGATCAGGTCAAGCTTTTCATTTGCTATCATGTCGTCTATCGAGGTATAGTGATTGAAGGAATCAAAGTCGAACTGCGATTCTCCGACACCCTTTATATTGAGGGTGGATTCCATATTTGCAAATTTTGCGGGATCGATATCGCATGCGGCTTTGAGCGAAACATAGCCTTCGCGGTTCATGCGAACGAGATTTTCAAGGTGACCGCGGCCCATGCCGCCGAGTCCGATAAGTCCGGCATTAATCATGATTTTTTTCCTTTTCTTTTTTATTTTATATGTCTAATTTGGTCTGGTTTTTTTCTTCTTCCCATCTCTGGATGAAGTTATTTATGCGTTCCGAGGGATCAAGCAGTTTGGAGATCGTGCTGTCCCGGTTAAGAGTATCGATTATATATGCGACATATTTGGTCAGATCCACTTCGACATACCATTCGCGATCCTTAAGCGCCGGATTGCGGTAGATAAGATTCGTTGTGAATATTTTGTCAATTATTTTATCGTCATAAGCTTTGTCGAAGGACTCCAAACCTGAAGTAAAAAGACCGAACGACACGAAAGCAAAAACGCGGCGGGCGCCCATCTGCTTTAACTGAGCGGCTATAGTGAGCACCGATTCTCCTGATGAAATCATATCGTCGACTATGATTATATCGTGACCGTGAACATCCGAGCCTAAGAACTTATGCTCGACTATCGGGTTTTTGCCGTTCTTGATAACCGAATAGTCGCGGCGCTTGTAGAACATACCGAGCTCCAGCTCAAGGATGGAAGCAAGGTACATACAGCGTCCTATACCGCCCTCGTCGGGGGAAATAACCATCAGAGAACTCGAATCGAGGGTAATATCCGGCACATTGTTCAGCAGGGCTTTTATCATCTGATAAGTTGTCCGGACATCGTCAAAGCCGGAAAGCGGAATGGCATTCTGAACCCGGGCATCGTGAGCGTCAAATGTGATGATATTGGAGACGCCGATTTTTACAAGCTCCTGAAGCATCATCGCGCAGTCAAGCGACTCACGGAGAGTGCGGCGGTGTTGGCGTCCCTCGTAAAGCATCGGCATGATAACCGATACCCGGCGCGCTTTGCCCATTATGGCGCCGATAATGCGTTTGAGATCCGAGAAATGATCGTCCGGGCTCATGGGGACTTCCATCCCGTACATATTGAATGTAACGCCCCAGTTGAATAAATCGGCGAAGATATAAATATCATGTCCGCGCACCGTATTGCGCAGCACGCATTTCCCTTCGCCGGTACCGAAGCGGATCATCTCGGGTGTAAGAAGAAAGCTTTCGCTGCCTCTCCATTCGCGGAGATATGCGTCGACCTTCGCAATAAAGTCTTCGCTTCCGAGCATTCCTATTACCGAAAGCTCTCCATACAATTGATCATTCATTGACTGTTACCTCCGAGGTATATTAATCGAACGGCGGGGCTGTTATATTTTTATTTTGTAATCGTTACTTTGTTGAGAACCTTTGAAGCGTCCGGATCGACATCGCGGATATCCGTCAGCTTGCAGGCCATAAGCTGCATAGTTACGGCAGCGGTAAACGCGGAAACGACATCCGGGGTGGCGGGAGCTGCAACATCAATCGCCGGAAGTCTGAGGTTATATTTCGAAAGGGCGAGGGTTTCATCGTCGTCGGAGACTATCAGCACCTCCGAACCGACTCCGTGAAGCTTATCAATTATGGTCTTGGCATCGTTGAGCACCGGACCTTTGGCGGCGATGACGATCGTCAGATCGTTCTCATGGACCTGAGCAATGGGACCGTGATGGAAGTCGGATATCGGATAACCCTTCATGCGGACGCGGTTGGTTTCAAGAATTTTAAGAGCTCCCTCAAGAGCGATGGGATAGCAGTAGCCGCGGCCGAGAATGACGGAGCTGTCAAGGAAACGGTAGCGCTTGACCATCTCGAATACCTTATCCGGCTGATAGTCGAGCAGCGTTCCTACTGCGGCGGGCACTTTATCCAGCGCATCGATCAGTTCCTTGCAGTCTGCCCAGTAAGCGGCAAAATATGCAAGAAGCAGCATCTGGGCGGAGAAAGTCTTGGTAGCGGCTATCGAGGTTTCTTTGCCGACTCCGCAGTAAAGGTGATGCTTGGCTTCCTTTGCAAGCGGGGAGTCGAGATTGTTGGTAACGGCGACGGTAATGACACCGCTTTCGTTGCCGCGTCTGACTATTTCAAGCACATCGGCGGCGGCTCCCGACTGAGAAACACCGATTACGACCGCGTTTTTGAATTTCAGTTTGCCGTCGTATGCGGTTACGACCGAGGGAGTCCCGAGAGCTACCGGGATTCCGGCATATACGCCCAGAAGATACTGAAAATAAATACCGGCGTGGTCGGATGTACCGCGGGCAGAGAGATATACATTGTCAATATCGGAAGCTTTGATATCTGCCACCAAAGCCTTCAGCGCGGCATCGTTTGTCGAGCGAACCTGAGCCAAGGTAACCGGCTGTTCGCGGATTTCTTTTTCAAGATTTTTCATTGATGAATATCTCCTTATATTTGTATGTTAAAATTTATTCGTCAGCGGTAAAGACAGAAATGTCAGATAAGCGCAAGATACTTCAGCAGGAATACCCCGAGGAATAGCGTCAGGGTACAGACAAGGGTTGACAAAAGCAGTATCTGCCCGGCAAGCTGGTAATCGCTTTCCATATTTTTTGCCATGATGTAGCTTGATACTGCGGCGGGACCCGAAAACATGATGTATATGATTCCGAGCTCAACTCCTCTGTAACCGATCATAACCGCCGTAACGACTGCAACAGACACCAGCAGCACCGTTTTTATAAATGTCGCGACAACGGCAAGATGGAACCTTCCCTTCATTGAATCAAAGTTGAAATTCGCGCCTAAAGCCATCAGCGCAAGCGGCATTGATGAATCGGAAAGATATTGCAGCGATTTGTTGGCAAAAGTCGGCAGAGGAATCTCGAAGATAAGAAAGACAAGCGCAAACAGCACCGAAATTATCAGGGGATTTGTGATTATATTTTTGCCGATATTTTTTGCGATCTGCATTTTGGTCATCTTCTTATCTGCGGGGGCGAAAATGGACAGTATTGTAACCGCATAAAAATTATACAAAGTTATGGCAAACGGCATTACCATCGCTATCTGAACAACTCCCGCCTCGCCGAACATATTGTGAGCGAGAGTCGTGCCTAAAATCGCGAAATTTGAGCGATAAGACCCTTGAATAAACGCTCCGCGCTTGTCGTTTTCCTTGATAAAAAGCGGGACGATAAGGCACAG
>DUUJ01000064.1 GCA_012841635.1 Clostridiales bacterium
CGGCGACACCGTCGTCCGCGTCTCCCCCAAGTTCGCCCTCGCGATGCACATCGACACCGACGAATCGAACGCCGCCAACGCCGGCGGAGAGGTTTACGGAGAGATAGTCGGGTAAGTTAAGGTTTTTCAGCCGTTGCGCCGTGTTACGGCATAAACCAATAAAAACTAAACTTTGGAACAGCGATGTTTTGCCCCCGGCAAAACTCGCGAATAGCGCGAAGCGCTATTCATAGTAAGTTAAGGTTTTTGTGTGTGAGAAAAACCTTTTTAAAAAAAGGTCTTTCTCTCTGATTTTCGGCGATACCGTCGTCCGCGTTTCCCCCAAGTTCGCCCTTGCGATGCACATCGACACCGACGAATCGAACGCCGCCAACGCCGGCGGAGAGGTCTACGGGGAGATAGTCGGGTAAGTTAAGGTTTTTCAGCCGTTGCGCCGTGTTGCGGTTTAAAACCGGATATTACATATAATAACTAAACTTTGGAACGGCGATGTTTTGCCTAAGGCAAAACTCGCGAATAGCGCGAAGCGCTATTCATCGTAAGGTAAAGGTCTTTCAGCCGCCGAGCCGGGGTACGGGTTCAAACACGAGTTAAACCAATAAAAACTAAACTTTGGTGCGGTGATGTTTCACCGAAGGTGAAACTCACAGCCGGCGCGGAGCGCCGGCAGACGCAGTAAACATTTTGTTAATTTATCACATCCGGGCTTTAAAATACAGACGGAATGTGTTATAATTATAATAATCGCAGTGCGGAAAAGCACTGCGAAATCACCGTTGCAAGGTCGGAGGCGCCTCAGGCCCCGGCTTTGTTTTCGGCGAGAATATATATTATGAGGAGATTTTATCATGCTCAAAGAAAAGAAACAGGAAATCATGCGCGAGCACGGCCTTCACGAAGGCGATACCGGCTCACCCGAGGTTCAGATAGCGCTTCTCACCGAACGCATCACCAGCCTCACCGAACATCTCAAGGCAAACCCGAAGGATAACCATTCCCGCCGCGGCCTGCTTATGATGGTCGGCCGCCGCCGCGGACTTCTGGGGTATCTCCAGAAGAACGACATCATGCGTTATCGCGCCATCGTCGAAAAACTCGGTCTGCGCAAATAATGACAAAACGGTTCGCCCCGAGGCGTCTGTCCCGGGCGGACCGTCGTTTTATGTACTGTCTTTCCCGATCGCTTTTTTAACCATGTCCCCGTTAACGTCAAAGGACGTAATTTATAAACAAACAATCATCCGTACAAGGATTAGCAGTTCAATATGCCGCATGCCGTCCGGGGTGCCGTGTATTCGAGTGCTAAACCTCTGCGGATGAAAAACAAACCACAGGAGGTTTTTAATGTTCAGTAATTTCAAGGTTTTTGAGTACGAGCTTGCCGGGCGCAAACTCGTGATCGAGACCGGCAAGATGGCGGGACTCGCCAACGGTTCCTGCCTCGTCCGCTACGGCGATACCGCGGTGCTCTGCAGCGCCACGGCGTCGATGATGCCCCGCGAAGGCATCGATTTTCTGCCTCTTTCCGTCGACTACGAGGAAAGACTTTACGCAGTCGGCCACGTTCCCGGCTCCTTCATCAAGCGCGAAGGCCGCCCGACCGAAAACGCGATCCTCTCTTCCCGCGTGATTGACCGCCAGATCCGCCCGCTTTTCCCGAAGGATCTCCGCAACGACGTCGCCATCAACCTGATGGTCATGAGCGTTGAACAGGACTGCAGCCCGGAATTCTGCGGAATGCTCGGCGCGTCCATCGCCCTTTCGATATCCGATATTCCGTGGAACGGCCCTACCGCCGGCGTTTTAGTCGGCATGGTCGACGGCGAATTCTGCATCAACCCGACGCAGGAACAGCGCGCGAAGTCGGACCTTGAGCTGACCGTCGCCGGTTCCGAAGCAAAAGTCGTCATGATCGAAGCCGGCGCAAACGAAGTCGGCGACAAAGACATGTTCGACGCAATCATGCTCGCGCATGAGGAAGTAAAGAGTCTCTGCCGCTTCATAAACGGCATAGTCGCCGAGATAGGCAAGCCGAAATTTGAGTATCCCTCCGGCGCGATTGACGCAGAGCTGTTGGCCGAAATCGAGGCGAAGGTAAAAGAGGATGTGCAGCTCGCGCTTGACACCGACGACAAGTCGGTCCGCGACGCCCGCCTCCAGCCGATAATTGAGCGCGTTTACGCCGAATACGACGAGAAATATCCGAATCAGCGCGGAATGCTCGACGAGATACTTTATCAGATACAGAAGCATATCGTCCGCGAATGGCTCATCGTCGACAAGAAGCGCGTCGACGGCCGCAGCATGGACCAGATTCGTCCGCTCGCCGCCGAAGTCGGTCTTTTCCCGCGCGTTCACGGAAGCGGAATGTTCGCCCGCGGCCAGACTCAGGTCGTCACCAACTGCACTTTAGGTTCTCTCGCCGAATCTCAGCTGCTTGACGGCATCGACGAAGCGACCGAAAAGAGATACATGCACCACTACAACATGCCGCCCTTCTCGACCGGCGAAGCAAGATCCGTCCGCTCTCCCGGCCGCCGCGAGATAGGCCACGGCGCCCTCGCAGAGCGCGCGCTGCGCCCGGTGCTGCCGACGGTTGAGGACTTCCCGTACGCTATCCGCTGCGTATCCGAAGTCGTTTCCTCCAACGGCTCGACTTCTCAGGCCGCCGTCTGCGGCTCTACGCTCGCCCTTATGGACGCCGGCGTTCCGATTACCGCCGCCGTCGCCGGAATCTCCTGCGGACTTATCACCGAGGGAGAGCGCTGGATGACGATGATTGACATCCAGGGACTCGAAGACTTCTACGGCGACATGGACTTCAAAGTTGCCGGAACTCTCAAAGGCATCACCGCGATTCAGATGGACCTCAAGATCGACGGTCTTACCCCGGAAATCATCTGGGCCGCGCTTACGACGACCCACGCCGCCCGCAATTATATAATCGAGAATGTGCTGCTTCGCGCAATCCCGGCGCCGCGTCCCGACGTTTCTAAGTACGCGCCGAAGATGATCACGATGCACATCAACCCCGACTTTATCCGCGACGTCATCGGCAGCGGCGGAAAGGTCATTCAGAAGATTACCGCCGACACCGGCGCGAAGATAGACATCGAAGACGACGGCACCATCTTTATCGCCGCCGTCGACCGCGACGCAGGTCTTTTAGCTCAGAAGATTATCGAAAACATCTGCTTCGAGCCGGAGGAAGGCGCGATTTACGAAGGCGTTGTCACAAGGATCATCCCGATCGGCGCTTTCGTCGAGTTCGCTCCCGGCAAGGAGGGAATGGTTCACATCTCCAAGCTTGCCGACTACCGCGTTGAAAAAGTCGAGGACATCTGCAAGGAAGGCGATTCCATGCGGGTCAAGTATCTCGGCGTCGATGAAAAAGGCCGCATGAATCTCAGCCGCCGCGACGCCCTGACCGCCGACGAAAAGGCCGCCGAGGTGCCGAAAGCGCCCTCGGTCGACCCGGAAGCCCGCCGCAGTCCTTATGTTCCGAGAAGCCAGCGGCGCGGAAGAGACGATTAACCGCCGACGCGGGGATGGGCAAGCGCCTCTCCCTGCGTTTTTTGACTTTAAAATAATATATATTCTCACGGCGCTCTTCCCGTAATTTGATTTTTTTCGGCGAATGCGCCGAAAATGCCGCAAATGAAAATATTTATCCGAAAGGAAGTTATAAAATCATGGAACAGCTCAGAATGCTTCTTATCGACGGAACTCATATCCCGGTGAACGCGCCGGACGGCTGGTATATCTTATCGCACTCCGACATGATGCGGCGGTACGCCGAAGCAAACCCGAAGGCTTCCGAAGAAGAGCTTAAAGAATACGACGGAAAGCTGGCCGACGGCTGGCTCCTCGCCTGCGAAAGCCTGAACGGCAGCATAAAGCCGCGGGAGGCTTTTTATAAAGACATGATCGGCGACCCCGACTGCGGCGCCGAGCGGATTTTCTATATCGTCCGCCGCTCCGACGACTTTATCGGCGGCACCGCCACCGCGAAGATTAACCCGGAAACTCCGTCGCTGCACATGGTCGGCGCCGCAAACTGCTGCAAGGGGCAGGGGCTTTCGCTCTCCGTATGCGCCGCCGCGACAAACGCAATGATCGACGCCGGTATTAAGAGAATCCGGCTGCTGACAAACGATTTCCGCATTCCGGCGCTGAAGACGTATCTTAAATTGGGGTATATGCCGTGGTATTATCTTGAGGATATGCGCGACCGCTGGAACGTCGTTTTTGACGAGCTGGGCGAGAAATACGACCGGAAGAAATTCTTTGCGTATGAGGAAGACGGTTTGACAAAGAGGACGATTGAATAACCGCAAAGCGATTATTCAAAGCAAATTAATTAAAATAATTATATAAAATAAAATGAAACTTAAAGTTAAAGTCAAGCGGGTGCGCGACAGCGCGAAGCTGCCGCACTCGGGTTCTGTGATTGCCGCCGGATATGACCTTTCCGCCGCAATCGATGAAGATATTATCATCCCGCCCGGCTGCTGGGCGGCTGTTCCCACCGGGATTGCGATTGAGCCGGAAAGCGACGCCGTCGTCGGCTTTGTCCTGCCGCGGTCGGGACTCGGCGCGAAACACGGCGTCGTGCTGCGAAACTCCGTCGGCGTCATTGACGCCGATTACCGCGGCGAGATAATTGTCACCCTTGTAAATACCGGAGAGGATAACTTTTTCGTCGTTCATCCCGGCGACAGGATAGCGCAGCTCGTCTTTCTGCCGGTCTTTGCGGCGGAGTTTGTCGAGTCGGAGGAGCTTTCCGAGACGGGGAGGGGCGCTTCCGGATTTGGTTCTACCGGAGTTAAGTAATAAAGGGAAGTGGTTCTCTGAAATACGGTGGAATCCGGCGGGGGTTTGGGTCTAAGAGGAGGTGAAATTACAATTCAAATATTTCAAAATCTAAAAAAATATAACAGATTGAACGAAGTGTTTTGGTAAATATAGGAGGAATTATCAATGGCTGAAGATGTCTTCAAATATATGAAAATACAATATGCAATAGAATCATTGAAAAACGGTATTTATGCAGGCAAAGCTAATGATTTCAATGATCCGTATGAAGAAAAGGATATACGGTATATAAATGATTATCGTATCTGTTGTTTAGCATCCTCATATAATAAAATGCTGATGTGGGCACACTATGGAAACCATAAACAGTGCTGTATAAAATTTTCGGTTGAAGATAATATTGTATATCCTGTAAAATATGTTTCAGACTATAATATAACAAGAAAACATATTGAAGAGGCTTCGGCAGAAATGTTTTTTTACAAGGCAAAGGAATGGGATTATGAAAAAGAAAAAAGAGCTGTATGTGATATAAAAAACTATGATGTAAAAGTTTGGAAAAAGGTCGAAGATGAATATTATCTTAGAGCAAATCCCAAAATAATATATCTAGGTCTTAGAGTTGATCTAAAAAAACCAGAAACACGAAATTTACTTGAATATGTAGAGGAACATAACTTATCTAATAAAGACCGAGAGATAAAAGTTAAGTTGTGTGATTTAAGAAATGATAAGTATGAGATTACAACTAATAAACAGTTTGATTATAAACGTGAAATTAAATAAAAAACTTAAGAGCTCATAATATTTTTGATATATATTAATGTGAATTGCCCGGATGCGTATTCAGACAGGGGCTGTATTACAGATATATTATCAAATGGGAAAATACCGCCCGGAGAAATTGATTTTGACGAGGAAGCCGGGCTTTTGATTCCCCGCAAATTGCGAAACGATACTTGGTAAACTGCATGAAGATAATCAGAATTGACACAAATACTGCGGACAGGGTCGCGCCGCTGGCGGCTGATTTTCGGGTGACGCTGAACGGATATAAAAACATAAAATCTCAACCGGATATTGAATCGGCGAAGGAAGAAATCGCTGAATTTTTGAAATCCGACTATCCCGTATTCGCCGCGGAGGACGACGGAGTTTTGGTCGGATATATCGTCTGCCGGATTGAAAAGCCTTGTTTGTGGGTCGAACATCTCTTTGTGAGCGGGGAATACCGGAGAAAAGGCGTCGCGACGATGCTGTTTGAAAAAGCCGAAGAGCTGGCCGGGGCGATGGGAGAAGAGACCGTATTTAATTATGTCCATCCGAATAACGATAACATGATTTCTTTTCTTCGTTCAAAAGGTTACACGGTTTTGAATATGATTGAGATAAGAAAACCGTATAAAGGCGAAAATCTGACAACCGTGATTAATGTTAACAACAATTTTTTTGACTACTGATTTCCGATTTATACGCTTCCCGCAGCGCGACGACGAATATGAGACAGGGTATCTTCTTGAAATAAACCCCGGTAAATTTCAGGGATAACGTTCAATTTTCACACAGGCGCCGCGGATGAAGGCGGAGGGGAATTCATCGCGGAAACGAAAGGGAAATTTTGCGATGAAAATAGCATGGTTTTGCATTCCGGCGCACGGACATACGAATCCCACTTTGGGAGTGGTAAAGGAATTGACCGGCGCCGGACATGAAGTTTATTACTTTTCCTTTGATATGCTTCGCGGGAAGATTGAGCGGGCCGGGGCGGTGTTTATCTCCTGCGACGGTTTTGATTTTGATATACAGGACAAGAACGCTGCCGACAGGGTCGGGAAAGATATCGCCTTTGCGACGGAACTTCTGGTCAAAGCGACATTGGCGCTGGACGGGATGATTTCCGAAAAGGTAAAGGAAATCAAGCCGGATCTGATTGTGTCGGATTCTATCGCTTATTGGGGAAAACTGACCGCGATGAAATACGGTATTCCCTATGTTTCTTCGACCACGACTTTCGCGTTCAACCGGTATTCGTCAAGATATCTGAAACGCGGGGCGGGGGAAATTATCAAAATGATTTTCACCATGCCAAAGATAAACAAATATTTGCAGCTGCTCCGCGATAACGGCTATCCGGTGAAAAACATATATGATATCGTCAGCAACGACAACGAGACAAATACTATCGTATACACTTCAAAAGAGTTTCAGCCCTGCGCGGAGACTTTTTCCGACAGATACCGCTTTATCGGCCCGTCGATCAGGCCCATCGAGAGCGAAATGAAGAAAACGGCCGCAAAAACCGTTTATATTTCGATGGGAACCGTGATGAAAAACAAAGAGATATACGTAAACTGCATTAAAGCCCTCGGAAACACCGATTATCAGGTGATTATTTCGCTGGGAGACAACAGCGTCGAGATTGAAGATATACCGGAAAACATCGGGATTTATAAGTCCGTCGACCAGATGGCGGTGTTGTCGATAGCCGATGTGTTTTTGACGCACTGCGGGATGAATTCCGTTTCGGAGGCGCTGTATTACGAGGTGCCGCTCGTTATGCTGCCGCAGACGCCGGAGCAGGGCGCCGTTGCAAAAAGAGCCGAAGAACTGAATGCGGGAGTGTTTCTTAAAAACACAGGCGAGAGCGCCATTATTTCGGCGATTGAGACGATTTTGTC
>DUUJ01000065.1 GCA_012841635.1 Clostridiales bacterium
CATTGCTTGAAAACGAGAAACTCGCAAAAATCGCGCTTGAGTATGACGCTTTCACCGATGTGGAATTTAATCCGGAGAAGAGCATCAACTGCCAGGCGAAAGCGGCTGCGACGTTTGTTTCGCTGAGCAGGATGGGGTTGGTTGAGAGGGTGAAGGATGTCGGGGAATTTATTGATTTGATGAGGGAAAGCAATTCATTATTTACGATTTAAAATCGTCAAGCTTTACCAGTTTCCGGCGGCTTACATAAAGTCTTCCGGAATTATGAGTTCTCGGTCTTTTATGATTCCCCTCTTTATTCCCTCGTTGTATCTCTCCGCCGCGGTTTTGATATTATAGTTGATAATATCGCTCCAGAACGGAATATGCAGTTTGGGTTTCCCGGCAAGCTTTTCTTTTCTTGTTTGATTATGGTCGTCTGACAGAAAATAACATTCAAGAGAGTCCTGCAGATTATGAAAATCATATATAATATCAAACTCAACGGCAGAAATGACAGGGGGGAACATCGACGCCGTCAAGTATCGGTAAATACTTATTGCCAAATACCGGGATAAGTTTCGGAGCTTTTTGAGCTGTTTTTGCAAACTCTGCGGCAGCGTCTTCTGCTCGTTCGGGTCTTTCTCCCCATTCGGGAATCCAATATCCTTCCCGCTTTATATGAGGCAGGAGTCTGTCTATCGGACCTTCTATCCAGTATTTCTTAATACAAGAGATATTATCCGCGGAAAAATCCGACCAACGCGGAAATTCATATTCAGCTTCGGAAACCGGCACGCCTTCACGGTAAAAATTGCGCAGTGATTTAGGGAATTTGATATCGTAAATCGTCTCGATTTGCTGAATCTCTGAATCGGTCAGTCCTTGTGAAAATTGAAGTCCTTTTTCTCTCAGTTTTTCAACGATATTAATGTATTCGGACATTGCCGATCCTCCGATTAATTTCAGTTTATATCCGCGGTTTTGATATTGACCCAAAACGACGGACTCCACGTTTTGCTTTTGATTATTTCTTCCTTAAAGACATCGCCGAATTGTTGTTATTGTTGTTTTGATTTCGATTTCACATATTATTTATTATTCGCGAGTCGCGTTTACATACAAGGAATCACCTTTGATATAATGGTAACACGGCTTACAAAACATGTCAAGCGGCAGGGGAAATTGTTAGGTATTTGTAAGGTCGGACGAAAAACACGGATATTTATTCATTTTTATACGTTGAAATAAACCGGTTTTTGTGATACAATGTCACACAATGATACGAGAAAATGTTGATAATATAATACCACATAAAACGGTGAAAGAATGTATTTTGATGATTTGGCGCTCGGTATGACGGCAGATATCGCGCCTGCCGTTATCGAAAAAGAAAAAATGATGGAATTTGCGCATACATACGACAATATCCCGCTGCATACCGATGAAGAATATGCGAAAGATTCTCCCTTCGGACAATTAATCGCGCCGGGCGTAATGTCATTTATGTCGGTGTGGGTAAAATATCTTGAGGTTGACTTTTTGGGCGATGAACTGATTGCCGGAAAGTCGACCAAGATCGAGTGGATAAAGCCGGTGTTTGCGGATGATGTTCTGACGGGCAAGGCAACCATAACCGGACTTACCAAGCGCAGCGTGAGAAACGGACTTGTTGAGATTACCATTGAGGCGTTTAATCAAGACGGCGAGCTTGTTTTGACAAACGTTACCGAAGCGGTTGTTAAGTGCAGATAAGCAAAGGGATGTTTAATTGCACATTTTCGATATCTCATACGGTTTTTATAAAAAAGAGCCACAGAAAATTCAAGTTTTGCTGCAGCTCTTTTTTTAGCGGAAACGGAGAAACCCGAATCCGTAATCGATAGTCTTATTTCGCCAATACCCGGTAAAGGAACGTCACGACATCGGCTCTCGGGCAGTTGTCCCTGGTGATGAATTCCTTGCCTATCCCGGTCAGAAGTCCCTGACCTAAAGCCCAGTTGACAGCATCCTCGTACCACAATTGAGAACCGGTGTTGCCCGGTTTGCCCATCGTACGCCAGAGGAAGGTAATAATATGGCCGTTTGTGCAGCTGTCGTCGGGGGAGAAGGTATCGGCGCCGGTGCCGGAGGCGATGCCCTGCTCAACAGCCCACAGTACAGGTTTATAGAAGTAGTCGGTGTCACTCACGTCTGTGAACGGGTTATATGCGCTGACCGGTTCCGGTCTGCCCATGGCCCGCCATAAGAAAGTTACAACCTGACCTCGGGTACAGGCGGAGTCGGGAGAAAATGTCGATGCGCTTGTGCCGGCGGTCACTCCGTTATCAACCGACCACAAAACTGCGTTGTAATAGTATGCACTGCTGTCAATGTCGGTGAAAGTTACAGCTGTGTCAAGATAACCTTCGGAAAAGGCAATGGTGCCGGAGCTGTCTTTATTCAGTGTGTAGGTATATGTCTTTGAGTATCCGAAGCCGTCGCCGAGAACAACCTCCAGCTTATGGCGGCCGGCGGACAGCTCATCGGCGTTTATTCTGCAGTGGTTTGGAGAACCGAGTGTTGAAGCAATCTGACTGCCGTCAAGCTTATACTCGGCGCTTATATCCATCCGATTATATGTGCAGCCGGCGGCTCCCAGCAGAAGATCACCGCTGACCGTCTCGGAAAAGGTATCGAGCGGAACCCAGGTGCCTGCGGCGGAATTACCGTATTTAATCAGAGCGGGGTTTGCTGATATTGCGGCGTCGGCGGCTGTGCGGACTTGTCCGGAAAGGGTGTAGTCGCCTTCGGGAACCGCTTTATCAAAACAGACTATGGCTTTCACTTCCGGGAAGACCATTGTGAGAGTTGAGAACGCCTTTGCAGCCTGGCGCGCGGCGTATGTTTCCCCCTGTGTTCCGTTTTTTGCGGCGCCGCCCTCGGTGACTATGACAGGTTTGTTATGAGCCCGGGCTACATTTACGACATTTTCGGCGTTATATACAGGGTCGGCGAAGCGGCCCCGGCGCGCTGCTTCGAGCCAGTGTAGTTCCGGATTCTGCGAGTCATAATCATAATAGAGAGACAGTCCCACCCAATCAACCAGCGAATCGTCCGGATAGAAGCGGGAGACATCGCCGTTCCAGCCGGAATTATAGTTGGGGGACCAGACAAGCTCAACATTCGGCGCCATGCTCCGCGCCAGATTTGCAATGTAATTGTATGCCGCTTTATATTCTTCGGGAGCTGCGGGATTTGTCCAAATATCCATCTCCCCGCCGATGCGAAGCAATACCGGGCTCTGTATGCCGGCGAGATAACCGAGATTTGAGAGGAGTTTTGCATCATAGACGCCGTTCGTAACAGCCCTTGCGGTGTCGCCTTCGTTGTAAAAGTTGAGGTTTATAAGGATGACCCGTCTGCCGTCGGCTTTGGGGGCGATCAGATAATCAAACTCGGCGGCTGTGTTCCCTTCCAGCTCGACATAAAAAGAACAGATGCCGGCGGAGCCGCAGCTTCCCTCCGCATTGGTGCCGTAGTATGTGCCGGAAGGCGGTGCATACTTTGAGCCGTAACTGTTGTATTGAGTATGTGAGACAACGTATATGCCGGTTTGGGGCGTCAAAACGGCAAGATGGTGCCTGCACCGCGTTATCATGTCGTCATAGTTATTGCCTAGCGAGTTCAGATATTCGCAGATTTCCGTCAGCTTTTTGCAGTTGTCTGCGGCGGCGTCATAGTTGCCGCGGTTTTCAAAAATAAGCCTGTCAAGGCGTGTATGATAAACCGAATACAGCTGACCGGCGATATCGCCGTCCATTGGCTTATCGGAGTAAAATTTTATAACATTGTCGCCTGCCGAAATAAGTGCGTCCTCGTTGCCGCTGTCAAGAGCTTCCGTGTAGGCTGACCACAAGGGCCACCAGCCGTCAGGCAGCGCCATGACGGAGACAGGCAGGGCGGCGAGCAGAAATATCGCGGTAAGGATAAGAGCCGCTGGTCGGTTATTCATGGGGAGATCTCCTTATGAGTGATATGGTTTCGATTTGATTACTAATTATGATGAATATAACGGCAAAAGTGCCCAGACTATGATAATAGAATGAGCACTTAAAGCATAATATTGGCGGAGAGGGTGGGATTCGAACCCACGTGGACTTGCGCCCAAACTGATTTCGAGTCAGCCCCGTTATGACCGCTTCGATACCTCTCCGTATTTTCGTTCCGAGCAGAATGCCGCCCGGAACGTTTATTATTATACCATAAAATGCATGTAAAATCAAGAGGCTTATCAAATTTAACAAATACCGGCCTGTAGTGTTACAATAGATGTGACACTGAAGATATTGAAAAAGTGATTGAGATCTGATAAAATAAAGTTCCCACACCCAAATTATCAGAAAAGGACTCAATCACCATGAATATTATAACACAAAA
>DUUJ01000009.1 GCA_012841635.1 Clostridiales bacterium
CGCAGCAATGTGTTCAGCTGACCGATACTAATAGACCGAGGGCTTGAACCTTCATTTCAAGTCGCTTAATTCTTCAGGCTATACATACCTTTTGCACTTCTTTGTTCGGTTTTCTATGGATGTTGGCGGTCCCCATTCCTTTGGAGTTTTCCTTGCGGAGTGGGGAATTTATACAATTTTGCCTTTTGTACCAAAAACGCGAAAGATTTTAAAAAAGTCTTGACAACCTTTGTCGTTTATGGTATAATATTAAACGTCGCAGGGAAAAAGAACAAGCATTTCGGTTTTCCCGACGCTGACGTAGCTCTTGGGAGCATAGCTCAGCTGGGAGAGCACCTGCCTTACAAGCAGGGGGTCACAGGTTCGATCCCTGTTGTTCCCACCAATACGGCCCGGTAGTTCAGCTGGTTAGAACGCTAGCCTGTCACGCTAGAGGTCAGGGGTTCGAGTCCCCTTCGGGTCGCCAATATCAATAATGACCGGTTGAAGACTGGATGCAGTCCTAAGGCTGTCAGGTCAACCGGTCAATATTATACCGATTCGCCGTTTAATTCGGCGGCCGGAATATGCCTCTGTAGCTCAGTTGGTAGAGCAGGGGACTGAAAATCCCCGTGTCGGTGGTTCGATTCCGCTCGGAGGCACCATAGCAATAACGGGATGCTCTTATCGCGTGGCGCGCGAAGTCGGCTTTTGCCGGCTTCGGCGCAATCATGCGGATTTAGCTCACTTGGTAGAGCGCGACCTTGCCAAGGTCGAGGTAGCGGGTTCGAGCCCCGTAATCCGCTCCACAGCGCGCAAGCGCATTCCATTTTTATACGGCGCCATAGCCAAGCGGTAAGGCAAAGGTCTGCAAAACCTCTATTCCCCGGTTCGATTCTGGGTGGCGCCTCCATCGCGGATTTAGCTCACTTGGTAGAGCGCGACCTTGCCAAGGTCGAGGTAGCGGGTTCGAGCCCCGTAATCCGCTCCAAACAACTATCGGACATCCGTCCGGTAGTTTTTTATTCGCAGCCGCGATATTTCGGCATATTTCACTTGTATTTATAACAATTCTGCGGTATAATATATATAATTGCACCGAAACAAATCAATTTACTAACGGAGGCAGTTCACTTGAAAACGAAAAAACTGATAATTACAATAATCACGGCAGTCCTGCTGATTGCGCTGACCTCATTCGGCCTTTCCGCGTTTGACGATGTTTTCGAATATCATGAGGCGATAGGCCTGCTTTCCGATGTCGGCGTCATCCGCGGCTATTCGGCATCCCTTTTCGGTCCCGAAGACGGCGTCACCCGCTGGCAGATGGCGCTGCTGATCTCCAAACTTATGGACGGCAACGTCGATACCGCATACTGGCAGGCGGACGATACCTCAGCCGCATTTACCGACCTCAACCCGGCAAAGCACTATCTCCGCGCCATCAGCTATGCTTCGGATAAGGGAATAATAAAAGGCCGCTCCGCGACCGTGTTTGACCCCGACAGCGGCATTACCCTTCAGGACGGCGCCACGATGGCGGTTCGCGCTCTGGGTTATCCTGCCGGCGACTACGATGCCGAATATCCTCGCAGCTATATGATAAAAGCAGAGGAACTCGGATTATTTTCCGGAGTCATCGTCGGCGGCCGCGCGCCCAATTCCTACGACGGAATCGGCTGGGATACTCCGCTTACCCGCGGACAGACCGCGCAGCTGCTCTATAACACCGCCTTTGCCGAAACTTACGGCGGCGGCTGCTACATTGTCGACGTCTTTGATTACCGCTCCGAGACGGCGGTTCTCGCGGCGACCGCAGATTTCCGGATAAATTCATCGGTCGGCTATGCAATCAACAATGAATTGGTCTTCATGAATCTGCAGGATGACGGCACTCTGAAAAACAGCTTCCGGATCCCCGAATCCGCCGTTATTAACGCAATCGGCGGCAACAACTGCAACGACTACGTCGGCGCGGCGTTCAAAATAGTAACTTCGGCAAACCGCTCGAGTATCTTTTCGATGTATCCGGTTTCCGCCTCAACATCTCTTACAACCGGTCTTGTAAGCTACGGAGATGACAGGATAGCCGTCTACGACGAAAGCTATACCGTTGTCAGCGCATATACTCTGCCGCGTGAATACGGCGTAAAGCCGCTTGTAAACGAGATAATTATTTACGCCGGCTGCGATGCATCCGACAAAACAATGAAGATAACTTCCGGCTCAGTTCTGAATGCGCAGAAAGTCGCGCAAAGCTGCGCTTATTATGAACTGACTGGTTTTGACGACAATGCGGACGGGCTTCCCGACCGCGCCGTATACCGCCCTTACACCTTTGCCGAATACAAAGTAAATACGGACGGCTCGCTTGCTCTCGCTCAGAACAACTTCCCGCTGCAGATAAATATAATCAACAAGAGCGGAGCGGAGCCGAAAAACGGCGATTACGTCCGCTATTGGTACGATTCGCAGACCAAAACCCTGTCAATTGCTGAAATCTACACTGTCCGTCAGGGCATCCGGCTGATAAGCTTCACGCAGGCGACCGATTCGAGCGAAGCTTTTATTAAGTATGACAACAACGAGACGATGTATATCGGACGGCAGAACTACCTCGGCGCCGACGGAGCTGCGGCGATATCGGCGCTTAAATCGGCAGGAAATCTTTCCGGAAGGCTTGCCGATGTGGTGCTTGATTCGGGCAGAATTATCCTCATTAAGGTATACGACAAGACCACCAGCCTTTCCGGAGTAACTCATTACACGGATGCCGGCGTTGTCATCAAGACGGTTACCGGCAGCGAATTGTCGGCGATAGCCGTCTGCCTCAACACCGACGACGAAAATAAGAAGCTCGATATAATCTCGGTCGACGATGCGGCGAGCGCATCAAATATAACCACCGGCGATTTTGTCGAATACGAACTTGATGGCAGCGGCGTCAAGCTGATAAAGCGCAACGACCAGATCACCTACTCATCCGCAACAACGAACGCCCGGCTGAAAGCGGACGGCAATGTCTTCACCGTAACGGAAAACGGCGTTGTCTTCTATTCGGTGCCGATCAATGCGAATACTAAATTCATCACCTACGATGACAACCTGACTCCCCGCGTTATCGATTACTCTCAATTCAGCGACAATCTCACCGGATATAAAGCAATCTATGTCAGCATATCCGGCAAAAACGGAAACTGCGCCGACCTCGTCTATGTCCGTAAGCTGCAGCCTTCTCTTTTCGGAGGCAAAGGAAACGAATTCAGCAACATAGTCTGGATAGCGCAGGATTCGCTCAGCGATCACAGCATAGGTATATTCAAATCTTCTTCCGGCGACGAATATTACGCTTACACCGGCACCGATATTCTGACCGGAAATGCGAGGCAGAAGGCATATAAACTGCTGACACCCGGCACCCGGCTCACCAAATCGGGCTACTATCGGGTAATAAATGACTACCTTATCTCTACAGAGCCGGTTGACCGCGATCTGTCAAACCAGTATCTGACCCTGTATCAAAATATGGAGATAACTTCCTCTATTCCGAACGGGGCAGGCGGTTACGATATAACGATCGGCCGCACCTATCCTACCCAACCCGGCGGTCTTACCGTCTATGAGCGTACCTCGGCAGGACTTTCGGATATAACCGGTACGATAGACGCGCAGAATATCGCTTTAAAGCTTAACGGTAAAAGAGCCGATCTGTTCTATCAGAGTCTGGGATACACCGGCGGCATCTATTATTACAGACTCATTCTTATAATAAGATAAGCCGAGAAATATTTAATCCGCGTCCCGCATAATGCGGCGGCGCGGATCTTTTTTTATTCGTCGGTTTCGGGCGTCGGCTGCCAGCTCAGGAGATATCCCATCGAGATCGTCTGCGGATCTGCCTTTATTTCCCATTTTAGTCCGGCGGCGGTTTCGGTCAGTATCTCGTTGTAGCGGCGCGATTTGTACTTGTCCCGCAGCTCCTCGAAATAGTCGTTGATATATTCCGCCTCCATCGGATATCTCTTGATTATATGATATCCGTTAGGGGTTTTTATAATTCCGCTCATTTCATCTTCCGAAAGGGTGAAAGCCGCTTCGTCAAAGGCCTCCAAAAACTCGTCATGGGTGATATAATAGCCTTCATCGGGGTTCATTGCGGTGTCTTCGTTGTATTCTTTTACGAGGGCGCTGAAATCAGCGCCTGCCGTCGCTTCTTCGTATATTTTCTGAATAAGAGCGTATGATTCCTCATCGGTGCGGACAGGCTCGCCGGTATATCTGACCATCTCGGCGGCTAAGGCTCCGGTCTTGATAAGAATATGCTTTACCCTGATGAAATTCAGCGGGATATCCCGCTCAAGCGCGGCGTCGGTCGAATCGATGATGTTGCTCATCTCGGAACACATAAAATCACGAAGTTTCGGTTCAAGGACGCTGCGAATGATCAATAGGCGCAGGACATCTTTCGTAAGATAGCTTTCCTTTAACTGAGCTTCAAAAGCTTCTTCCCCGCCCTGTTCGAGGATAAGCGACTCGATATCCGCGTCAACGGCTTCTTTTTCTTCGGCCGAGAGGGATACGCCGTATTTCTTTGCCAGCTTTTCAAGCGCCCGGCTGTTTTTAAGCGCCTGCTCAGCGAGCGCCTCTATCGCAGGTATTTCCGACGGATTTTCGGTCCAGTATCCCTCATTTCCCCCGTCAGCGTCGCGCTTGTAGTTGAGAAAGAAATAGCGGTATTCGTCCAGCTTTACGGCGGCTCCGCCTACTTTCGCAACCGTCGGATTGTTTTTGTCCGAACAGGAAGCGAGCGGAATCAGCATAGATAATGCCAGCGCCGCAGCCCAAAGCCTAAAAAATATATTTTTCATTTCATTATCCGTTATATGATATATTCGTGGTATTATTATATCATCTTGCAAAGAAAAATTCAAGCCGAAAAAGCTTAATAAAGCTGAATGCCGTATTTTGTTAATTAATTTGTCGTATATCCAAAAATTCCCAAAAAGTTTCGCGGATAGGAAGGGGTTTGGGGAAGTAAAACCGCCTTTGAAAAGGCGGTTTTACTTCCCCAATAACATTTATTCAATTATCAGTATTTCCCCTCGGAATCGATAGGCTCGCCCTTGACCGCGCGGTTGCAGTCGGCGGCGACTTTTTCGACCCAGTCGCGGAGACAGTAGAACTCGCCTTCGCCGTTGATTGTATAGAAGCAGCGGCGGGTGGAGTAAGGGTAGAATTTGTATTCGGTTACGACGCCGGCGTCGGTGGTGACTATCATGGTAAGATAGAGGTCGTCGGTGCTTTCATTTTCGGTGTAGTCTTCCATTTCGAGGGAAAGGATGACTTTGTAGAACTGTCGGAAGTTCTGAAGCATGTCGGCGTCAAAGGTCTTGCCGGTCGACTGGGGGGTGATCTGAATGGTAGTTCCCTCGCCCTCCAGGATAAATGTCTCGTTTGCATCCTTTGAAATGATTTCGATCTTCGAGACGTCGTTGATGTTCTTCTGGAAGATCGGACGGTCGACGAATTTGATCAGATCCCAGTTGAGGAAGTTCACGGTATCCGGACTTACCGTCGCTATCAGGTTGAACAGCATCGAATAAGCGTAATAAGTGCCGTCTTCCTGCTGTTCCGAGAACATGATGTAGTTATCGACTCCGGAATAGTTGTAGTGGACCAGATACGCCGGATTTTCCGGGTCGATGCCGTATTTGAGCAGCGTTTCGTCCGGCATCGTGTCGCCGGTGTTGCCCAGTTCGACGACTCTCAGACCGACGAAGTTGGCGAATTTCTGCAGAACGGCGTCATAGTTGGTGCTTGACGGGGTGTAGTCGGTCGGATACAGCATCTTGTAAACGCCGTATCCGGTCTTCGCCTGCTTTTTTACCTCTTCGTCGTCGAGATAGGTGATCCAGACAAATGGCTCGCCGTGGCGGTAGATGTAAAAGTCCTTGGTCTGGAAATAGGTGGTGGAACTGATCGGATAGCTGAGTATCGGAGTTATAATGTCGCGGACGTCGGCAAGCAGGGTCGCGGCAAGCGACGCCTCGAGTACATAAACCGCGTTGCGGTCGCCGTATTTGACGTAATATCCGGCGCCGGTCGGTATCATGTCGCCGATATAAACTTTATGAGAGTTGCCGTCGACCTTGGTAAGCACATACCAGGCGGGATTGTCCGATTCGGCAAGGCCGTATACCGACATATCCGAGCAGTCCTCGGTGACGCGGGTCATCGAGAGGGTGTAGCCGGAGCTGACGACAAGAGAGGAAAGGGCGGTCATCGAATAAGGCGCGCCCTCGTTCCCTTCAAGGTAGAACTGATCGTCGTCGCCGCGGTACATCGTGTAAGTGCCGTTGTCGTTGTGCACTTCAATCGACTGAATGTCAGCCTTTTCGATGTGCTCCATCAGCAGGATGCGGTTGTTGGTGCCGAGCACTTCGCCGGGAAGCAGGTTCGGGATTTCTTTGTTCTTGCTGTCGTCGACTTTGAGCATCGGGGCGAGAACGGCGAAATACAGCACCAGCAGCACAGCCGCAGCGGCCGCTATGATAATAATGAGTTTTTGTCTTTTTTTAATCATTGGCTTATCGGACCGCGGACCGCCGCACTTGGATGTAGATAGGCGGATACGCGGTATTTTCCTTTATCTGTCCGGTGTTATGCGTGGCGCCGTTTTACCCATACGCCGATTCCGACGGCGCTGACTATGACGGGCATAACGAAGGTGAAAATTACCGTCCATCTGGTCGCTTCGGCGGTGGTGAGGTCGAGGGAGTTGTCTTCAAAGAGTTTGAATTCAAGCTCAAGCGGGACTTTGTCCTTGCCGAGCGCTTTCATCGCCGCGTACATTATGTCGCGGTTGCCGTAGGTGTTGGAGTTGATATATGCGTCGGAGCCGAACTGAGAGGTCCCGCCGACCATGACGTAGGTGAATATCTCGTCATTAAGAATATACTGCAGCTCGGAGGAGAGCACCAGCGTATTGAAGGGGCCTTTGCCGATTTCCTTACCGTCGGCGGTGGAATACGCAGTTGCCTGATCGGTCGTGGTGAGGATTGTCGAAACCCGGCGGGAATTGCGGGCTTCTTCCTTTTCCCAAAGCAGATTGATCGGCTGGCAGTAGCGCATTATTGTCTTCGGCTGGGATTCGAGTTCGCGTATCCCTTTGTGAAGCGACGCGCCGAGCCCTTCGGTGGGATAGACCGAGACGAGAGCGGTGCCGTCGGTCGAAACCGCGTTCGAATAGTCGCGGATGACGGCTTTTCCGAAGGCGATTCCCCATTCGGAGAGATATTCCTCAAGTTCCGGCAGCTCCTGGGTTTCCGGATTGACGAAGACCATCAGAGAGCCGCGGTCGTCGACGAATCTGTCGAGCTTGGCTATCTCGTTCACGTCGTCTTTATAGCCGCCGAAGTCGTATAGCGGGCCGTTTATGATGACTATCTTTGCGCCAGGGTCGATGTCTTCTTTTACAAGGTCGATTGAGCGGGTGTCAAATCCGGCTTCCTCAAAGAGCGCCCAGAGGGCCGAGTTGTCGACGGTTTCCGAGTGTCCGGTCGTGAAGTAAGCTATCGGATGTTCGCCTTCCATCTGCAGGATGGCGGAGACAATCTTGTATTCGCCGTTGTACGCGAATACCGAGTTGTCCGACTGCGCGAAGGTGTAGAAAGCCTCGATCGCAAATACCCGGAAGTCTGAGCCGTTGGATATAATGACGTTGGTGGTCTTGATCCTTGAAGCTTCGGTGGTCTTGTAGGGAGCCACCGAGCCGGGATCGGTGATGATGTCGATATACGAGACGTCGATCCAGTCGTATCTGTTCTGAAGGTTCAGCGCCGTCGTATAGACAATCTTCTGATATACATTCTCTTCAAGCTTGTCGAAGGGGGTGCAGAAGATTATGCTTATTTTGGTGTCGGCAACGCCGTCCATAAAATCGATCATCTCTTGCGACAGCTCATAAAGCTTGGTGGCGGTCATGTCGGCATACCAGCGGTATTTTGCGGCAAACGCCGTGAAGATGACGTTTACGACTATTATAAGCGCGATGACGACAACGGTAAGCGCCGCGGCGGCGGAGCCGTATTTGAAGCGGCGGGTCTGAAGAAAATTCTGTTTATTTCTGTTTCTGCTCATTATCATTTACCTCGCTGATCTTATCATTCCCAGCGGCGGCGCTCATAGACGCGCACCGTGAGGAACAGGAAAACAAACATTATCGAGGCGTAATAGAGCAGCGCGGTGAAATCAAATACGCCGTAAGTGAAGTTTCCGAAGCGGCTGTATATCGAGATCCAGTTCAGCACTGTGCGTATCCAGGTAATGTCGATATAGCTGTTGAAGAAGTTGACGCTCAGCATCAGAAGCAGTATCGCCATCGTGCCGACCGCCGCGGTTATCTGGTTTTCGGTAAGCGAGGATACGAAGACGCCTATCGCGACAAAGGCTCCGCCCAAAAGCAGTATGCCGACGGCGTAGCCGAAAAGGACGCCGGGCTGCGGTTTGCCGTATTTGAAAAGGACGTAATAGTCGAAAAGCGAGAAAAGGAAGGTCGATGCAAACATCACATAAGCGGCAAGGAACTTCGCCGCGACCATTGAATTGATCGAAACCGGCGCGGTCATTAAAAGCTCTTCCGTCTTCATTTTCCGCTCGTCGGCGAAGATGCGCATGGTAAGCAGCGGAATAAGAACCGAGAAGATAAACATCAAAACGGTGAAATAGATGTTTACCTGCGCGTCGCTGCCGTTTGATCCGGGCTGAACGGTGAACATCGAGAAAGTAAAGCCGGAAACGCCGAGATATACCGCTATGTAGACATATCCGATCGGAGTGATGAAATACTGCCGCAGTTCCTTTTTAAAAATTGCCAGCATTGTCTGTCACATCCTTTCGTTTGCGCCGGCAGAAGCCCCGCGCTTTGAAGTTGATCTCTGATTTTTATCGACGAGAGAGATGAATATCTCCTCAAGATTCACGCCGATGGCTTCAACGCCGATAAGCGGCCAGTTTCTGGCGGCTGTCAGAGCGAATACTCCCCTGCGGACGTCGGCTCCGGTCGCGCTTTCGACGATAAATGTCGTCGAATCGATATCGGTTGAAGGAAGTGATTCGACATAGGAAACGCCTTCAACTCCCCTGAGCGCCGCAAACACTTCTTTTTCGGGTCCGCAGATGATGAAGCTGAATCTGCGCTTGCCTTCCGCGACGCGGGTGATCTCGTCGGCGCGCTCGTCGGCGACGATCCGCCCCTTGTTGATGATAACGATTCTGTCGGCGACAGCCTGAACTTCGCTCAGCACGTGAGAGCTGATGATAACGGTATGTTCGCGGCCGAGGACGCGGACGAGGTTGCGGATTTCGATTATCTGCTGCGGGTCGAGACCGGCAGTCGGCTCGTCAAGGATTATTGTCTTCGGGTTTGCGACAAGCGCCTGCGCTATGCCGACGCGCTGCTTGTAACCCTTCGAAAGGTTGCCGATGACCCGTTTGTATACGTCGGAGATGCGGGTGACTTCGGTAATCTCCTCAAGATGCTTCGCGCGGTTGAAGGTGCATTTTCTCAGCTCGTATACGAAATTGAGATACTCCTCCACCGTCATGTCGGGATAAAGCGGGGGGATTTCGGGCAGAAAGCCGATCTGCTTGCGGGCGTTGATGGGGTCGTCCAGAATGTCAAAACCGTCTACCGTGACAGTTCCGGACGTCGCGGACAGATAGCCCGTGATAATGTTTAATGTCGTCGTTTTTCCGGCGCCGTTAGGCCCTAAAAAACCGACGATTTCGTTATCGCCCGCGGTGAAGCTGACGTCGAATAAGACAGGCTTGTCTCCGAACCGCTTGACGATATTTTTGACTTCGATCATCTATGAGGTTCTCCAATCTGAAAATATGGGTATGCGTTGTTGAATACGGAAAATTAATTTATTACAAGCATTGCGGGCTGTGCCGCGGGGGATATGGCGTTATACATCGACACCGCTTTACCTTCCCGCCGAAATGAGCGGAAGCGCAAATCAGCAATCGTGTCAAGCCCGCAGTCGAAGATTTCGGCCGCTCCCGCTTCTTTTAAAAGGTATATGTTGATTCCGGGGACGTCGGCGCGGAGGGTTCCCTTTTCATCCTCCCGGACAAATCGGCGGCAGATTTCTTCTCCGAGGGCTTTTGCAACTTCGGCTCGAAAGTCGTCCTGAACTTCGTATGACTCAAACCTCGCCGCGGCGCCTATCGCCGTCTTTATCCCGCAAGGCTCTGCGCCGAGTTTTATAAGCTCCCGGAAGACCTTCGCGGCTATGCCTTTGACAGTTCCCCGCCAGCCTGCGTGAATTGCGGCGCAGATTCCTGCGTCGGCCGCTTCCATCAGCAGCGGAACGCAATCGGCGGTCTTGGCGGCTATCACGGCATTCGGATCAGACGTTATAAGCGCGTCGCAGCCTTCGAAAACCCGCCCGTTGTCGGATTCTTCGGCGAAGGCGATAACATCGCCGTGCACCTGCTTCATCGTCGCCGAAGCGCCGGTATCAATCCCGCCCGAAGCGGTTCCGAAGCAGTGAGGGAAGGATAATCTGTCGCATAGGTACCAAAGCCCCTCGCCGTTCCGGTAAAAGGAAAAATCCATCTGTTATCGGCTTATTTGCGGCGCTGTTTTGAAAGCCAGCTGATAAGATCGGTGCGCTCGTATGCGTAATCCCAGCTGTTGTGGTCGACGTTGTGGAGCAGGATAAGCTCGCAGTCCTTGTTTCCCGCCGCGTGTATCCGGTCGCACATCTCGATCGATCCGGAAACCGGAACAACCGAGTCAATATCGCCGTGATAAATCCTGAGCGGCATGTCTTTCAGCCGGTCGGCAATCCAGGGAATACCGCCGCCGCAGATGGGCGCTGCCGCCGCGAATATCTCCGGCCAGAGCTGCGCCATGACAAAGGTCGAATATCCGCCCATCGAAAGGCCGGTTATCGAAACGGCGTCTTCGTCGATGTTGTATTCCGGGATAATGTCGAGGATGAATTGCCGCAGGAAGTCGTATTCGGCGAACCACATCCGCCCGGCGGGGCATTGCGGGGAAACGGTTATCGCCTCGATTTCGCTATAAGGGGCGCTGTCGATTATCTTCGGCACTCCGTGAGCGCGGACCGCCTCCGGATTCGGGCCGACTTCTCCGGCTCCGTGCAGGAATATTATCAGCGGATATTTTTTATCGGAACAGTAGTTTTCCGGGTAGGATACCCAGTAGTTGTATCCGATACCGGGGTAAGTTTTATGCTGCCAGTTTTTCAGTATAATCATTTATTTCTCCTTTTTCTCAAATACGGCAAGGTATATCTCGTTTCTGCCGAAACATCACTGATCATTCAAAACAAAGGCGATAATTTCCGGATTTTCACAGCAATCCAACGCTTCGTTTTTCAGCGACACGGCTCTGCCGAGATTAACATCTCCCGATTCAATCTCTTCATCGCTCAAAATATCTTCGGAACGAATGAATATTCCACCGCTTGACAGAATAACGAGTCCGTAATCATCATCCATCGTGTATGCGCTAAAATCCGGATGACTTGACAATGCTTTTCGAGTCGACTTTTTAACGAGTTTTGTCGCTTTTTCTTCGTCCAAATCCCCTTCTTTTGAAAATCCCACAACGGTTTTTTCGCCGATCAGGGCGAATTGTGTTTTTTCGTCAAAGTAGTACCTGAATTTTGCGATTGTTTCCTCTTCGATTTTCGTAAACTCACGTTCAGCCGATTTTATCAATTTCATACTTATACCTCTCGTTTCTCCCGATACTTTATATCAGGTCTCCGGAAGAGCAGCCGGGCGCAATCAGCAGGCAAATTTCGCCGCTCACGCGTCGAAACCTTTCACTCTTTGTAATTATAATACAAATCGGCGGTTTAGTCAACGTAAATTTGTAAAAATAGGCTTTATTCTTTCAATTTCCCGTAAATTCTTACATTAATCGTAAAAAAAGGACGTTTGCCCGGCTATAATTCATCCGGCTCTTGACCGCCGCCGGCGGTTGTGATATAATATATCCCGAACAATAAACCACAAAAACAGCTTTTGTATGAAATAAAATGATACTTATTCAGGATACCACCCTCCGGGACGGCGAACAGGGGATCGGAGTATCTTTTACCGCCGAAGACCGGCTGAAGATAATCGACGCGCTGGCGGCTCTCGGCGTTTCGTCGGTTGAAACCGGATATTTCGATCCATCTCTGAAATCGCTTAACTCGGCTCTTTTGAAATCTCCTCACATATCGCTGCTCACCGCCTTTATCGGCTGCTGCCGGGTCGGCGAGAAAGCCGACGAAAACCCTGTCTTGTCGGCGCTGGCCGAATCGGGCTACCGAAGAGCCGCCATATTCGGAAAGACCTCGGTATCGCAGGTAAGAGACGTCCTCCGCTGCTCAAACGAAGAAAATCTGCGGATAATCGGCGACACGGTAAGTTTTCTCGTCAAAAGCGGACTTCACGTCTCCTTTGACGCCGAGCATTTCTTCGACGGATTCGCCGAAGACCCGGACTACTCCCTTAAAGTGATAAAAACCGCGCACGACGCCGGCGCCGCCGAGATAATTCTCTGCGATACCGGCGGCGGAACTCTGCCGGAACAGATAGAAGAAGGCGTCCGCGCAGCGATCGACGCTCTGCCGGACGCCCTGATCGGCATCCACTGTCACAACGACTCGGGGCTTGCCGTCGCCTGCTCCGCAGCCGCGGTCAAAGCCGGCGCCGGAACGGTTCAGGGAACGATATCCGGGATAGGCGAGCGCTGCGGCAACGCCAATCTCAACACGCTGATACCGCTTTTGCAGCTCAAATACGGCTTTGACTGCCTGCCTCCCGAAAATCTCCGGCTGCTGACGCCGACGGCAAGGTATATAAACGAGATAGCCAACCGCCGATTCGACGAATCGGAACCGTTTGTCGGCGGCTTTGCCTTCCGCCACAAAGCGGGAACGCATATCGACGCCACGGTTAAGGCGCCCGGCAGTTTTGAGCATATCGATCCCGCCGATGTCGGCAACAGCAGCGGAATCGTCATCTCTTCCCTTTCCGGCCGCGCCGCCGTAGCCGCAAAGGCTTCGGCGCTGACGGGAACGGCTGTCGACAAGAGCGACGCCAGAGTCATTGAAGCCACAAAAAAGATTAAGGAGCTTGAGAGCGCCGGATATGTCTTCGACGCTGCCGACGCTTCTCTTTCTCTCGTTATTATGGAGGCTTTCGGGGAGCGCCGCCGCTACTTTGATATCGTCCGTTACCAGGTCATGATAAACGAAGGCAGCGAGTCGGGCAGCGTGATACTTGACCCCGAGATTATCGCGCAAAGCAGCTGCGACTCGGAGATTTACCGTTACAATAACGCCTGCTCCGCCATAGTCAAGGTGCGGGTGGGGGATGTTTACTCGGTTACCGCCGACGAGGGCAACGGCCCGGTAAACGCTTTTGACCTTGCGCTGCGCAAGGCGCTGACTCAGTTCTACCCTCAGATAGCCGAGATGCGGCTTACCGACTATAAAGTCCGGGTACTCGACAGCTCAACCGCGACCGCCTGCGCCGTCCGGGTGCTGGTCGAATCGTCCGACGGAAAATCTTCCTTCCGGACAGTCGGAGTTTCGCCGGACGTCGTCGACGCTTCAAGCCGCGCGATTTCCGATTCGATAGAATTCTTCCTCATGAACAGAGAAAAGGAGCGTTAACATGAATCTTCCGAACAAACTTACCATTTTAAGGATTATTTTGGTTCCTTTCTTCATGTTTTTCCTGCTCTTTCCCGTCTTCGGCGAAACCATCTCCCGCATCGTCGCAGCCGTGATCTTCGCTCTTACCGCGCTTACCGACCTGCTTGACGGAAAGATAGCCCGCAAATATAACCTTATAACCGATTTCGGAAAATTCCTCGATCCGCTGGCGGACAAGGTAATGATAATCTCGGCATTCATCTCGCTGATGGTGATCGACCGCGCCGAAACCGGGCTTATCATCGCGCTTGCAATAACGACATCAATTACCGTTTTCCGCGAGCTTGCGGTGTCGGGCTTACGGCTCATCGTCTCGTCAAAAGCGAATGTAGTCGTCGCCGCCGCCTGGCTCGGAAAGGTGAAAACCGTCACTCAGGTTATCGCCGTCTTTGTCCTGCTGCTCGAACCGGCGCTTCTGCCGTTCACATACCCGTATATTTCGTATGTTCTGCTGGCTGCGACCGCGGTTATGACGCTTTGGAGCGGAGCTGACTATTTCCGCGCGTATTGGAAGCATATCGATCCGAGCAAGTAATCAGCAGAAAATTTAATTTATTTGTTTTTAAAAGAAGCCTGCCGCCGCGTTGAAAGATTAATTTCTTTTGCCGCGGCGGTTTTTTGTTTGTTTTATTAAATGAGATGTTATTATGAGCGAAGTGAAACCGGTTATATGAGCAAGTTAATATAAAAACACGCCTCTGAATTCACAATAAGTTGCATAAAAATTAACACATCGCGACATTTTGCAGCTACTGTTAGCTGTATAATATAATTGTAGTTTGTGTCAAACCTGATATTTTGTTCGCAAACTATCATTAGTTCGCGACTTAAATATTTTTTATATATCCGCCGAAAAAGCCGTATTAATCGATTCTTAACTTTTATACCGTTTGTTATTCTTTCAGGTGACAGCTTCCCGACGGACGTCAGACGGAAAGAAGCTATAAACATCGCATTTCGATTGCGTTAGATAAGCTGCCCCGCATATCCGGTATTCTTCTCGTTTTCCCGCTCATATTCCGGTACGAAAAAACTTATACTGTGCGGCGGCGCAGGGGTAATCATCTGTATTTCAGCCGTCCGCAAAGAAAAAAGAAAGGATGACATTATGAAAACCTCCCGCAAAATATCGAGAGTGCTGACGCTCATGCTGGCTTTCGCGCTCTTGCTGCAAGGTATCGTCTTTGCCGACGACCTGCCTTTTATCGATGTGTCGCCGGACGCCTGGTACTACGGCGACGTCAAGACAGCGTATGAAACCGGGCTTATCAACGGCCGCTCGGCAACCGTTTTCGCCCCTGACGAAAACATGACTTATGCCGAGGCGGTAAAGCTGGCAGCCTGTATGCACCAGCTGAAAAACGACGGAAAAGTTACCCTGACGACCGGAGAACCGTGGTACATAACTTATGTAAACTACGCGAAGCAGAAAAAACTGATTTCCGGCGACCTTGTCTGGAATGACAAAGCTACCCGCGCCGGATATATGCAGATTTTCGCGCAGGTGCTTCCGGATATTTCAGACCCGCTCAACAATATTGCCGACGGCTCGATACCCGACGTTCCGATGAGTCATAAGAACGCCGCGGCTATCTATAAACTCTACCGTTACGGTATAGTGCAGGGCGTCGACGCGCTACACAACTGCAACCCGGGAAGCAATATCAAGAGAAGCGAAGTCGCGGCTATCCTCACCCGCATGATGAACGAAAGCAAGCGCATCAGCTTCTCGTTGGGCGGCGAAAGTCCGACAGAAAAATTAAAGATCGCGGAGCAGCCCAAGAATAAGAATATGACCAAGTCTCCGACCGAAGATCTTACCTTCTCGGTTAAGATTTCCGGCGGCAAAGCACCCTACGCCTATAAATGGTGTTATCAATATGAATCGGAAAAGATTGAAGAAAAATCTCAGAAGACATCGGATAAAACCAACAGCATCACCCTCAATGTCAGCGACAAAAAAGGCGTTTTCTTCATCTGGTGCGTTATAACCGATGAAAGCGGTCAAACCGTAACTTCGGAAAAAGCGAAGGCAATCCCGAAAGCCGCCGATAAGCTGACCATCACCCAGCAGCCCAAGGACGGGCAGATGACTGCGGCAACTCAGGAATTCACCTTCTCGGTTACGATTGCGGGCGGCAAAGCCCCGTATTCTTACGGATGGGAATTCTTTTACGGGGACGGTTCGGTTGCAACAACCACCGGGGAGACTGATAAAAAAACAATAAGCACAAGTTATGTTGTATCACAGAGCGCGATCGATCAATACGGTA
>DUUJ01000066.1 GCA_012841635.1 Clostridiales bacterium
AGCGGCGGACGGCGCCTAATACCGCATAAGAAAGCTCGTTTACCCCGTTTTCGCCGTCCGGCCTGACGCCGCCGATGCAGATGTTGCAGACGTCGTCGCCGCCGGTAAAAGCGCGCCGCTCGGCGATTTTCATGAATGCGTTGGCGACAAGCAATTCCGCCGATTCGCGGGTTTCCCTGCCCGCCTCGATGTCGGCTTTATAGAACGGCCAGAGATACTGGTCGAATCGGCCGAACGCCATCGCGTAAAGCCCCTGCATCGAAAAGACGACGTGCGCCATCCAGACAAGCTGAAGCGCCTGGCGGAAAGTCTTCGGAGCCGAGTAAGCGACGGTTTCAAGCGTCTCTTTCATCTCCGGGGAGTTCGCTTCGTCGGCGTAATTCAGAATCAGCGTGCGGAACGCCTCCATCGAGACGCGGCAGCACTCTAAGAAATCTACCTTGCCCGCATCGTTTATATGCTTTTTCTTCGATTCGGCGATGTCGTCGAGCAGCCCCGGAATTCCGCGGGAAAGCAGCTTTGAGTAGAGCGGGGCGTAGTGGTCCGCCTGTTCGCGGAAGCCGCGCTCGCCGTAAGCGCCGCAGACGGCGCTGCCTCTGTCAAGCTCGGAGGGGTCGAATTCTCCCTCGTCAAGCCAGAGCCCGCGGAGGGAGCCGGCGATGAGGTCATTTTTATAAACATGAACCTCCGACTGAGAAAGCAGCGCGGCAAATGCGTTGGCGCGGGCGCGCGCCGGAGAGACGGAAAGATCGGCGTAGTATCCCCGTCCCTTGTAAAGATTCGCGGCGTATACCGCCTTCTTCGGCGAGTAAATTTCATTGTAAAGCGGTTTCAGTTTCTCGTCCATATCAAAAACTCCTTTCGGCTCAAAAAAGCAGAGCCCGTGCCGGTTTGACGGATGAATTTATATATTATTTTTAATCGATGCGTCAGCCGAGTTCCAGGAACTTCTCGTTGACCTTTTCATACTGTTTCAGAACCAGCTTCTCATACTTTGCGTAGACGGAAGCGAAGCTGCGGTCGGGGGTTTTGGTCAGATACCAGCCGACGCTGTTCAGGTCGTTGGAGTTGTCGAAGAAATAATAGCCGATGTCGAACACTCTGCCGGCGCGGATGATGTCGAGCATATCCTCCGATTCGGCGTCGCGGGTGAACTTGGTTGTCAGCACCACGTCATAATAAGTGGGCAGTACGGTGAGATAGCTCTCATAAGCGAGAGCCTCAATGATTACCGAAGTCTTCTCCGAGTCGGGATTTGTAATCGGAACGATGTAGAGATTGCAGCCGGCATCGACGTTTGCGTAGTAATTTTCGATGGTCTCGTCATATTTCGGCCAGGGGATGATGCCGAAGTCCTCGTCCATGTCGCGCAGGCTCTCTACTCCTCCGATGTTGACATCGTAGAAAAGGGCGCGTCCGGAACGGAAGCAGCCGGTTACCAGAGAACCGTCGTCCTGGCAGTGAATATAGCCGCCTTCGCCGTCGGTGATGGCGAAGAACTTCTCAAAGGCATTGACGGTGGTCTCGGTGTTGAGGGTAAGATAAAGCAGGTCGTTTTCGTCCTTCCGGGCG
>DUUJ01000067.1 GCA_012841635.1 Clostridiales bacterium
CGCCGTTGAAATACCAATGAGAAGAAAAATACTGCCCCCATTCTTCTTTTGTCATAGCAGATTGTTCTTTTTGCCCGGGGGTTGGCTTTGGAGCATTACCTAATTTTTTAAAAAGTAAAATAAATTCATAATCTATTTTAAGAATACCGTTTCGAGGATATGGAAAACTTCCCATAACTGCTCCGCCGCCGGAAGTATTCATCGTGGTTGTTTTTTGCCAGATGACAGCTCCCATATAATCCATGCCAAGAGTTTCGCAGAAACGAATTATCTCGGTTCTGATAGGAATAACCTTATATCTTCCGTAGTATACCGAACGGGCGAATTGATCTCCGATATTGATACACAATCTGCATCCGTCGGAAAGCACACGGTTACACTCTTTCCAGACTAAATTAAGATTATTTATATATTCCTCATAGCTGTCGTTAAAGCCTATCTGATCCTCTGCGCCGTAATCCTTCAGCTGCCAATAAGGCGGAGAGGTTATAATCAGCTGCACCGACTTATCTTTGATTTTATTCAGTGAACGGCTGTCGCCGAATATAATTTTATGCTCAGTCATAACAAAATCCTTTCTCACCTGATAAGCTCGCCGTTTTTTAAAACAAAGTATTGCTCGTATGTAACGCCCAAAGCCTCGGCAATCTTGTTAAGTTCATCCTGTGTTATTGTGTTTCGTTTGAGCTTTGCATTGAAATTTTGCGGTGTCTGATTAATTCTTCGGGCGAGTTCGGACAAACTGACTCCTGTTCTGACGCATAAAACGCGAATCTGTTCTGAAGTAGTCATAACAAACCATCCTTATGCCTTTTGATTGATATTATATAACAATTGATTGATGATGTCAATTCCTGATATGTAAACAATAACAAAACATCAAGCGGAAATTTTCTTCTTTTGACTAAATCGCGCCAAAAAAGCCCTTCGTTCAGCCGAACGAGGGGCTTGATTTTTTTATATATTCGGTTCGGCGGCTTTTTCCTCCGCCTCTTTCGGTTTCGTATTCATCACCACAACCGCCGCGACTACCAGCAATATCCCTATTACCGAGACTATGTGCATCGGCTCTCCGTTGAACAGCACGCCGCAGACGGCGGCGACTACCGGCTCTATCGAAGCCAGAATCGATGCGTGGGTCGGTTCGACATTTGAAAGTCCGAGGGTATAAAAAGTATATGTGAACGCGCCGGAAACCAGCGCCATCGATACCAGCAGCAGCGCTCTTTTAACCGACAGCTCCGGCCAGCCGCCCCCGAATACGGCGGCGGGAACCGTTACGGCGGAGGCGCAGATGAAGGTCCAGAGGGTGACGGTAATTCCGCTGTATTTTTTGAGCGCCGCCTTGCCGAAGATGCTGTAAAGACCGTAGGTAAGCCCGGAGAGCAGTCCCAATGCGACGCCGATTAAATCCAGACCGCCGGTAAAAAGGCTCGAAAGCCCGGCGGCGCCGTCTTTTGCAATCAAGGGGGCGAGGGAGACGCAGACGCATCCGGCAATCGCGAGCGGGACGGCGGTCAGCTTTCGCGCGGTCAGCGGCTCTTTCCAGATTATCCTTGAGAGCAGCATGATAAAGAGGGGAGCTGTATAAAGCAGCACCGCCGAAGGGCCCATGCCGATCCGCCCGATCGCGGCGAAGTACGACCAGCTGAAAAGGGTGAAACTGACGATTCCGGTGCCGGCGAACATCCAGATATCACGCGGGTTTATCTTGAAATTCTTCTTATCGGTGAGGGCGGTCAGAAGCGCCATCGCCGCTGCGGTGACGCAGGAGCGGACGGCTATAATCTGGCTTAAAGAATACCCCTCCGCGCGCAGGGCGTTGACGAAAAGTCCGGTTACCCCCCACGCCGCGGCGGCGACGATTATCATCAGATATGACGCGGATTTTTTCATATTTTTTAAACGGGGTCAGAGTATCTCGGTTGAAATAAGCGTTCTTTTTGAGGTGACGTCTTTGTAAGTAAGCTTGCGGGCGTCGGTTTCGGCCTCTCCCGATTGGCTGTCGTACGGGTCGAGGCGGTCAAAGCGGCAGGCGGGGGAAAAATCCGTCTGAAAGCGCCGGTTGCAGGCTATCCGCCTCGGGTCGACGTGTCCGAAGTAGAATTCGCGCGTCAGCCTGCCGCCGTCGGCGTTCGTCGGGTCGCAGAAAAGCCAGCCCCAGGGAGCGCAGTAGAATCGCGCCCAGTCGTGGGAGCTTATCCGGCCGTGTTTGCAGGTATGCCCCGATTCCCAACCGGCGGGAATGCCGGAGATCCGGCAGAGGGCGATGAAAAGCAGCGCCTGAACTCCGCAGTCGCCCCGGCCGTTCAGCGCGGCGAACTCGGCGATGCTTTCGATAAGCGAGTAGGAGCGCATGTATGAATAAACGCAGTTTTCGAGAATCCAGTCATAGAACTTTTTCGCCGTAATAAGCGGGTTTGTTTCGCCGCCTCGTATTTCGTCGGCGAGGGCGCGGAGATACGGGGTAAAGCGGATATGCGGCTGCTGCTCCGAAAGGTCGTCTTCGGTGACGGATTCGTCAAAACCCGGGACGGCTTTCGCCGGGTCAAGGTCATGCCGAATCTGGCGGCGGGTGAGATTGTATTTTACCGAAAAAGTCAGTCCCGGCCGATACGGCGCTTCAAAATACGCCGTTCTCTGCGCGCCGTCCGGCGGTGAGATGACGCCGTCGGTGGAAATCTCTATCTCCGACTGCGTATCCGTCGGTATCGGCAGAGGCAGCCAGGCGCGAACCTGGGTTCCCGGCTCGACGGCGCCGTCGTCTATCGAAAGCTTATGCTCGACGGTCAGCCGAACCGCGTAAGAGCCGTTTTCCTTCATCTCGCGGATGGTTCTGTCGGTCTCGTTTTCTCCGCCGCCGCCGGCGTCGGGCTTGCGGGCTTCCGGGGTGTTTATCCGCGCAGAGGCGGGGAAATCCTCGTGAAACATCGGCTCGCAGTTTACCATTCTCCATTCCGCCCGCCCGTCGTCCATCATTCTGCGGAGGGTTTCGGCTTTGAAATCCGGCCGGACGGCGCGAAGTTCGGCGAGAGCGTCGTCGAATGAAAGGGTATATTCCCCCGGCAGCGTCTGCGCCAGAAATTTCTCGCAGAGCAGCGCGCGGCGGAGCGCGTCCGGGATTCGGCGGCCGAGATATTCGTCTATCAGCCGCAATTCGTCCTCGAATCGCCCGGAATATTTCAGCGTAAGGATGTTTTCCGGCAGCGCGTAGGCAAGCGCTTCGTATGGCAGCATACTGTCCTCCGATTTGGTTTGCGGTTTTATGCGGCGTTCAATTCAATGAACGCCGCGGCGGTTTTCCGAATTAAAATAAAAGTCAGCTCTTTGAGCGCAGCCAGCCTTTTGCCGCGAGCAGCTCGGCGGTCTCCACCGCGCCTCCTGCGGCGCCGCGCAGCGTGTTGTGCGAGATGCCGATGAATTTGTAGTCAAAAATCGTGTCGGGGCGGAGGCGGCCGGCGGTTATGCCCATGCCGCGGTAGATGTCTCTGTCAAGTTTCGTCTGCGGGCGGTCGGGCTCGTCGAAATAGGTGATGAATTGTTCGGGCGCGTTCGGCAGTCCGAGGCGCTGAGGTTCGCCTTCGAAGTTTTTCCACTCGGAGATAATCTGTTCCGCCGCCGGCTTTTCTTCAAAGCTTACGAACACCGCCGCCATATGGCCGTCAGTCACCGGAACGCGGATGCATTGAGCCGAAATTATCGGTTCTTTCGCCGTGATTATGCCGCCGTCGGTGAGCTTGCCCCAGATTTTGAGCGGTTCCATCTCCGATTTTTCTTCTTCGCCGCCGATGTACGGGATGACGTTGTCGATCATCTCCGGCCATTCCGCGAAGGTCTTGCCCGCGCCGGAGATCGCCTGATAGGTGGTGACGGCGACTTTCGTCGGGCGGTATTTGAGCAGGGGGGTCAGCATCGGGACATAGCTCTGTATCGAGCAGTTGGGCTTGGCGGCGACAAAGCCGTAATTTGTGCCGAGGCGCTTGCGCTGAAGCGGGATTACGTCCATATGTTCCGGATTGAGTTCGGGAATCATCATCGGGACGTCTGCCATCCAGCGGCAGGCTTTGTTGTTCGACACCACCGGACATTCCGCCTTCGCGTAGGCGGTCTCGAGGGCGACGGTTTCGTCGGCTTTCATGTCGACGGCGCAGAAAACGAAGTCGATGTCTTTTGAAAAATCGGCGACGTCCGCCGCGTTCTCAACGATCATATCTTTGAACTGCGCGGGCATTTGTTCGCTCAGTTTCCAGCGGCCGTCAAGCGCCGTTTCGTAGCTCTTTCCGGCTGAGCGGGCGGACGCGGCTAATTTTATCACGTCAAAATACGGATGATCGGCGAGCAGGGAAAGAAACCTCTGTCCGACCATTCCGGTCGCGCCTATAACTCCGACTTTAAGCTTCTTCGGGATTGCGTACATAAAATTTATCCTCCGGGGGTGATATTCATGATAATATTCTCATTACGATTGTATATTATAACATTTATTCGAGGCTTTGTCAATGGAGAAGATGTTGCAAAATAAGGGGCGGTGTGATATAATAATAGGTGATTTATATGAGCGAAATTCGGAATACGAAAGAGGCAGACGATGAATATTGATATACCGCAGAAAAAAACCGACGTTATGCTTTTGGTGGACGGGAACAGCCTTATAAACCGCGAGTTTTACGGCGTCCGCCCGCTTTCGACGAAAAGCGGGATTCCGACCAACGCGGTGTACGGCTATCTGAACGTGCTGGCGAAGTATCTGGCTGATTTGTCCCCCGACCACGCCGCCGTCTGCTTCGACCTCCCCGCCCCGACTTTCCGCCACAAGCTGTATGACGGCTATAAAGAAGGGCGGCGGCCGATGCCGGACGAGCTGGCGGAGCAATTTCCTTATGTCAAAAGGCTTACCCGTCTTTTGGGTATTCCTCTCGTCGAGCTTGAAGGCTGGGAGGCGGACGACGGCATCGGAACCCTTTCCCGCATCGGCTCCGAAAACGGACTCCGCGTCTATATTCTGACCGGCGACCGCGATTCCTGGCAGCTTATCGACGATAATACCACCGTTATTTATGTCTCGAACAAAGGCCCCGAGGAAATCGGCCGCGCCGAGTTTTTCGAAAGATGCGCCGTTCAGCCGGAGCAATACGTTGACTTAAAGGCGGTAATGGGGGACTCCTCCGACAAAATTCCCGGCGTCAGGGGCGTCGGCGCCGTCACCGCGCCTTATCTGATATCCGAATACAAGTCGCTTGACGGGCTTTACGAGGCGATATCCGATCCGGATTTTTCCGACCCGAAGATCACAAAGTCGACGCTTTCAAAACTCCGCGCCGGGCGGGATGACGCCTATCTTTCGTATGACCTTGCTAAGATCGACCGCGAAGCGCCTTTGGGACTTGAACTCGGCGATGTGGCGCGCGCTCCCGCCGACCGCAAAGGCTTGCTGGAATTCTGCACCGAGCTTGAGCTGAATCAGTTTATCAGCCGCTTCGGCCTGCTTGACGCGGTTCCCGAAATAAATGAACCGTCCGAAGATAAGGAATATATCCCGGTTGCGGAAGAGAAAGCCGCCGCGCGGTTCGCCGAGCTTGACCGCAAAAAACTCTGCGGGCTGTGGTTTTCCGACGACGGACTGACCTTCTGCGCCGCAAACGAAGACGAGCGGCTGAAAGTCGAATTCTACGAACCGGCCGGCATTTCGGCGATGAAGAATTTCCTCGAATCTTCCGAACGCAGATTTGCCGTACATGACATAAAGCGGCTGCTGCATCGGTTCGCTCCTTACGGCATAAGGATAAACGCCAATTTCGACGTTATGCTCGCCGCCTATCTGCTTGATTCTTCCGACAGTGGAACCGACCTTTCAAAACTCATCGGCGCTCATCTGGGCGTGCCGCACAAAGGGGAGGACGCGGCGGCGGAGATACTCAAATTGGCTGAGAAGCAAGATCGGCGGATGCGCGAGGAGGGCAGCTCCGGGCTTTATTTTGAGATAGAATTTCCGCTCGCCTACCTGCTTTTCGATATGGAAACGGCGGGATTCAGGGTGGATACCGCCGGACTTGCCGAATATTCGGAAAAACTCGGCGCGCTGGCGGCGGTTTATGAAGAAAACATACAGCTGATGGCGGGGCGGGAGTTCAACCCGAATTCGCCGAAGCAGCTGGGCGAGACGCTGTTCGAGCATATGAAGCTGCCGCCTCCGCGCGGCGCGAAGACGAAAACCGGCTGGTCGACGGCGGTTGACGTCCTTGAAAAATTAGCCGACTATCACCCGATAATTGATACGGTGTTTGATTACCGCCGCGTAACAAAGCTGAAATCCACCTACTGCGACGGGCTTTACAATGTCGCCGACGAAAACGGCCTTGTCCACACCAATTTCAATCAGACGGTCACGGCGACCGGCAGGCTTTCCTCAACCGAGCCGAACCTCCAGAACATCCCGATAAAAACCGAACAGGGGCGGCAGCTGCGAAAGTTCTTCACCGCCCGCCGCAAGGACAGGGTTTTGGTCGACGCCGACTATTCGCAGATTGAGCTGCGGCTGCTGGCGCATATCGCGGACGACCCGGTGATGATTGCGGCGTTCAATTCCGGCGCCGACATACACGCGTCGACGGCAAGCCAGGTGTTCGGAGTGCCGCTGTCCGCCGTTACGCCGGAACTGAGAAAGCGGGCGAAGGCGGTCAATTTCGGCATCGTCTACGGCATCGGAGGGCATTCTCTCGGCGACGATCTCGGCGTCTCCTTCCGCGAAGCGAGCAATTATATCAAGCGCTACCTCGCGACTTTCGCCGGCGTCGACAGATATATGAAAGCCGTTGTCGAGCAGGCGAAGGAGATCGGGTATGTCGAGACGCTGTTCGGCCGCCGCCGGTATATCCCGGAGCTGAAAAGCCCGAAATTCCCGCTCCGCAAATTCGGTGAGCGGGTCGCGATGAACAGCCCGATTCAGGGGACCGCCGCCGACATAATAAAGCTTGCGATGGTGAAAACGGCGGACGCGCTGAAAAAGAGCGGACTTGACGCCGAGCTTATCCTGCAGGTGCATGACGAACTTATAGTTGAGTGCGCCGAGAAAGACGCGGAGGATGTGAAGCGGTTGCTTAAAGACTGCATGGAAAACGCCGTCGAGCTGAAAGTCCCGCTGACGACCGAGATATCGGTTGGGTATAGCTGGCTGGATGAGTGATAAAAAGTATATAAATATCTCCCTGTAAACATATATTTTTATCAAAAATTATATAAAAAAACAAAAATTCCCGGAAAGTCTGAAACTTCCCGGGAAAATCACTTTTTGCGTTAACTCTTACTTCGGTTCGACTTCCATACAAAACATATAAATTTTATAAAAATATATATAAAAAATAAAAAATCCGGAAAGAGCAACCCCTTTCCGGAAGGAAAATCCAAACGATTCTTACTTCAGCCCGACTTCTGCGCCGACGTCGGTAAGCTGCTTCATAAAAAACATATATTTTTTATCAAAAAATATATATAAAAATAAAAAATCCGGAAAGAGCAACCTCTTTCCGGAAGGAAAATCCAAACGATTCTTACTTCACCCCCGACTTCTGCGCCGACATCGGTCAACTGTTTCTGAAGCAAATATATATTTTAAAAAAATATATAAAAAACAAAAATTCCCGGAAAGGCTGAAACTTCCCGGGAAATTCACTTTTTACGCTAACTCTTACTTCGGTTCGACTTCCATACAAAACATATATATTATAAAAAATATATATATAAAACAAAAAATCCGGAAAGAGCAACCCTTTTCCGGAAAGAAAAATCCAAACAATTCTTACTTCACCCCGACTTCGGCGCTGACATCGGTCAACTGCTTCTGAAGCAAACACATATTTTAAAAAAATATATGTAAAACAAAAAAATCCGGAAAGAGCAACCCCTTTCCGGAAGGAAAATCCGAACGATTCTTACTTCAGTTCGACTTCGAACATAACATATATTTTTATAAAAAAATATATAAAAACAAAAACTCCCGAAAAGACTGAAACTTTCCGAGAAATCACTATATTCTGATAACTCTCACTTTTCCCGACTTCTGCGCCGACATCGGTCAACTGTTTCTGAAGCAAACACA
>DUUJ01000068.1 GCA_012841635.1 Clostridiales bacterium
GTCAACGCCGCTCTCTGGCAGCGCAATTTAGACCTTGAAAACCGGCTGAATGTAAAGATAGTGCTTGTCCGCACCACCGGCTTCGGCGATTTCAACAAAGCCGCCACCGAGTCCATCGCCGCAGGTTCCGACGACTACGAAGTTCTCTGCGGACACACAAGGTTCAACATCAGCCTCGCCGCCGAGAAAATGCTGCTCAACCTGAACGACGTCGAATATCTCGACTTCACAAAACCCTACTGGAGCGAGCTTTACACATCGAACGTAAACTACAAGGACAACTACTACTGGGCGGCCGGAGATATAACCACCAGCTTTATCCGATATATCTACGCGGTGTTTGTCAACTCCCGCACCTGGCAGAATTATCATTCCGGCGTCGACCTTTACGCGGAAGTCGAGGCGGGCAGATGGACGCTTGACACGCTTTCCGAATACGCCTCCGGCGCTTACGCCGACCTCAACGGCAACGGCGAAGCCGACGACGAAGACGCCTGGGGAATTGTCATGCAGAAAGGCCACGTGCTGAACGGCATGGCCTTCTCCACCGGTACGAAGTATACCACGAAGGACGAAAACGGCGACTATGTCATCGCACTGAACAACGAGCATACGGTCAACGTCTTCATGAAGCTGCACAGTCTTTTCTATGAGACCGATTACGCGAAGATGCTTCCGAACGAAGAATTCGACGAAAAGTCGAAAAATATGTTCGTCGAGGGGCGGCTGCTGTTTGAGCCGCATACCTTCGGCTTTGCCGACAACACGGCCGTCCGCGGCATGGAGGACGATTTCTTCATCATCCCGATGCCGAAATACGACGAGAGCCAGGAGAAATACCGGGTCAATCAGTATGACGGAGTTCCGCTGTTCGGAATCCCGGTAACGGTGCCGGACGAACGCGCGAATATCGTCGGCGCGGCGCTTGAGGCGATGTGCTCGATGAGCTCGGATACGGTCATCCCGGTCTATTACGACCTCGCCCTGAAGAACAAATACAGCCGCGACGAGACGACCGCCCGGATGATCGACCTTATCCACGAAAGCATAACGGCCGACTTCGCCTTCGCATGGGGCGACACCGTCGGCGGAATCATGAACATCTTCTACGACAACATACAGAATAAGGATATTTCCAGCACGCTCAGCCGTCAGGAAAAAAGATGGACCAAAAATCTCGACAAGCTTATGGAAAAACTCTCTGACGAATAACCGCGCAGTCTACGGGTGTTGCCCTTGGTGAAATATCTCCGCTTTAAGATCAAATTTTATTCGTTATTTTGCAATGCAGCTTCTTTTGGAGCTGCATTTTTTCTTAAAATCAACCGATCGCCCTTATCAGTCCGGAAATTCCCTCGGATTTGAAAATTTCTTTGAAGTCGGATATTTCTTCTTCGATAATTTTATCAAGCGCAGCCATGCCGAGCAGCTCAACCGGCGCTTTGTCGTCTGTTAAGATACGGTCGCCCGGTATATATCTTTCGAGGCGGAGATATACCCGGCGCATGTGGGCGGCAAGTTCCGAGTCGGCGCATGACGCGATGTTTTCTTCGAAAATTTCGAGGAGCCGTTCGGGGGGCGTCATCGACGCGAAGACTTCGCGGTTGGTCGAGCCGGAGACGTCGTCTGAAAATACGGAGTTGAACACCGAGGCGGCGGTGTCGCAGAGGTGGCCGTTTATTCCGTCTTCGCCGCTTCTCATGTTCATGTTCATCACCATAACGCCGCCGGGGGAAAGCGAGTCGCGCGCCTTTGTGAAAAATTCGGCGCTCGACATTGAAAAGGGAATTGTGATGTCCTGGTAGGCGTCGACCATGATGACGTCGTATTTCTCGGTATTGGAATTGATAAACGCGCGGCCGTCGCCGGAATATACTCTGATATTCGGGTCAGACGTATCGAGACCGAAATATTCTTCCGCAAGATCGGTTATTTTTTCGTCTATCTCGACGCCGTCGACATAGCTGCCGGGGAAATACCGCCGAAGCTGGTGCATATAAGTGCCGGTGCCGTTGCCTAAGATGAGAACCTTTGGACTGTCCCCCGCTTCCGTCATCATCGGCGCGGCGAGGGCGTCGTCGTAATAAAAGCCTGTCAGGCCGTCCTGCTTCATTCGGATCGACTGAACGCCGACGAGGACGTTGGTAGAGAGGATAACGCTTCTTTCGTCCTCTTTTACCTGAAGATAATTATAAACCGATTCGCCTTCATAGGCAAGCCCCTTTTCCCAAAACGCAAAGGAGCCGCCGCTCCCGATTACGCTGAAAACGGCAAAGAGCAGGCAGGATATGATAAGCAAAATAATTCCCTTCCGCTTTCCGCCGACGGCTTCGCCTATGAAGTAGACTGCCGCGACGGCGAGCAGCACTCCGCCGAAAATAAGGAAGGTAACAGCCGTTCCCGCCGCCGGAATCGTGACGAATGTCGGCAAAAATGTGCCGATAATCGAGCCTATCGTATTAGCCGCGCCCAGCTTGCCGACGACTGAGCCGGAGTCTTCGGTACTTGTAATAATGTAGCGGCAGAGGGATGGGGTCGTCGTTCCGAGCAGAAAGAGCGGGAAGACGAACAGCGCGACGCAGGACGCCAGCGCCGCCCAGACAAGATAATTGCCGCTGACCGAGAAGATGACAAGCCCGGAGATGCCTATCATGATATATTTCCCTATCGCGGGTATCCCGGCAATCCAGACCGCGGCCACGAGAAATCGCCGAAACAGCCGGTCGGGGTTCGGGTCTTTGTCGGCGGTGCGTCCTCCCCAGACGTTGCCCAGCGCCATCGCAATCATTATCGTGCCGATGACAATCGTCCAGACTATCTGCGATGAGGAAAAATACGGCGCGAGCAGCCGGTTCGCTCCGATTTCGACCGCCATCAGCGACATCCCGGCGAAAAATTCGGCGGCCATGAGGAAGAATCGGCTGTTGAGGGCAGACGCGGGTTTTGTTGTAGGTGTCATTGTGGTTTTTACCGTTTATATTTAAACGAAACTTATTTTAACGGGCTTACTTTGGGACTGCGATATATTGCCGTAGGCAAAACTTGCGGATTTAACGGCATTGCCATATCTATTGTAAAGGGCTTCTCTCGGAGCGGCGATATATTGCCGCAGGCAATATTCGCAGCCGGCGCTATGCGCCGGCAGAAATCCATCTTTCATTATAGAACAAATACTGCTGGGCGACGCCGCGGAACCGGCCGAGGGCGTCGATGTCAAGCCCGTCGTGGTAGCGCAGGGCGAGGACTTTTTTCATCCAGACGTCGACCGGGAAGGCGTCCAGATGGTGCAGTCCGAACAGCGAGACGCATCCGGCGACTTTGGGTCCGACGCCGCGGAGCTGCTGCAGTCGTTCCCGCGCTTCCTCTCCGTCCGCGGCGGCGAGGGCGGCAAGGTCGAGTGAGCCTTCGGCGACAGCCTCCGCCGCTCCGACGATGTATTTTGCGCGGAAGCCGGTTTTGAGGGCGCGGATTCCTTCTTCTCCGGCGGCGGCGATGGCCTCCGGCGTCGGAAAAGCGTATCTTGTCTGCGCCTCATCGCCGGAAATGTTTCGGTCAACCTTAATCGGCTCGCCGTAGGCGGCGCAGAGGGCGGCTATCGTCTTTTTTATCCGCGGGATGTTGTTATTCTGGCTGATTATGAAGGAAATCAGCGTCTCGAACGGGTCGGCGCGGAGGATTCGGATGCCGCAGCCGCGCTCGACGGCCTGGCGGATGGTTTTGTCTTCGCGGCGGCAGGCTTCGTCGAAGCGGGAGATTATCTCGGTCTTTATCGCCGAATAGTCGGTCTGAAGGTCGAAGTAATCCGCCCAGACGGTTTTGAATTCTTCCTCGGTCAC
>DUUJ01000069.1 GCA_012841635.1 Clostridiales bacterium
CGCTTCGGCGCCGCAGGATATGAGGACGGCGGAAACAAGAACCGCCGCAAGCAGGATTGAGAGGAATTTTGTCAGTTTTTTCATGTCAAATAAGCTCCTTTAAAATTTTTTCGATGGATTCGGTAAGATCGGGTATCGACTCGCGGAATATCCGCCCGGAGTAGGCTTCATGCGGCAGCGCGATGAACTTTTTTCCTTTTGCAATCGGCGCGTAAAGCGGATCGGCGATGACCGTCCCGGCGTTTTTCAGCTCTTCGGAAATTGCGTGTTCATCGGACACCGAGTCGGACGGTTTTGCTTTCAACCGGCTTTCGAGCGGACATACCGGATACGCGCTTATCCCACGCTTTGAGAGCGCCGCGCAGAGAGAGGAAGCGAAGACGTATTCGCCTATTACTGCAACCGAGGCGGCATCTCTGCCGATAAATATTTCTGCGGGATTGATATTCCGCTTATCCGCGTCCGCCGTCTTTATCGCTTCAATTATATCGGTAGTAAAACCGGATATCAGAGTGCCGATAACATAAGGGATGCCGAACCTTTTTTCAAGCGTCTTCGCCGCTTCAAGTCCGGTCTCCGAAACGACCAGGTTCACCCGCGCCGAAGCCGATTTTTCGATGTCTTCCGGCGAACTTCCCATCGCCCATGAGGATATTATCTCGATGTCGGCGGCTTTGACGGCGGCTTTTATGCTTTCTTCTATCCCGATATAGGAAAAGTCGAGCGGAGTCAGCCCCAGAATATTCACCGAAAGGGCGGCGGTTTTTTCCGTTTCCTTTACAAAACGGCTTGCAATCGCGTCAAAGGCAAGCGCCGCGCCGCGCAGATAGCTGTGCATTCCGTCGGTCGGAAGACCGAAAGAAGGAATCCCGGTTTCGGCTTCGATAAGCCTCGCAAGCGCCGGAATATCAATCCCGCACATCGCCGGAATAGTTGTTCCGGCAAGCGCGATAAAGCGCGGATTAAGCTGTCTTGCGGCTTCGCTGATATCGCGCACCGTTTTTTCGTCGTCCCCCATCAGCGCCTCGTGTTCGGTCATTGCGGTGATGAAGACAAGGCTGTCAAAGTCATACCAGCGCGGCTCGTCGTGGGTGGTGTAGGTGGAGTTGCAGCCGGAGGCGTCGTGCATGACGCTCATTCCGTCCAGCTCATACAGCGCCGAGCAGACGCCCATCGCGTCGGCAGCGTAGAGCGAGGTGTTTACATAAGTCTGTTTTACCGGTTTTACAGGCATCCGCCGCACCCCCATCCTTTTATCTGAACAAGTTTTTTCGTGTCTTTCGGAGTTTTATATGCGTCTTCCATCAGCGCCATCAGCCGGATTATTCCGCCGAAGCCGTAAAGACCGTCGTTTTCGACGATATTCACAAAGCGATCGGTGCCGAGGAAATACGCCGCTTTCTGCCCCAACGCCAGATAATCGGTCTCGGCGCGGTCGGTTTTCCGCATCATGACGTTCACCGTCGGCCACAGCTCGATATCCGGGCGGATTTCCGAAAGCTTCTCATAAGAGGCTTGCTCCTCTTTGGAATATCCGTCGCCGTAGATCCGCTTTACGTTAAATCCGCGGGAGGCGAGGAAATACGCAAGTCCGACGGGCTTGTATGTAAGAGTGTAGTCTATCGCGACAGGCGTGTCGCCGATGAGCCGTAGCGCCCGGGCAGCCGCCGCTTCACATTCGGCTTCGAGAGAGGAATAATCGGGAACGTGTACTCCTAAATATCCGGCAAGCTTCTCATATCCCGCTCTGATTTCGGCATAATCCCAGCTGTACGGCAGGTAGATCGTTTCAATTCCGAGCCGTCTTTTCAGCTCATTTCCGGCGGGTTTTGCCGCTTCGTTGAAGATTATCGCCGCCGGCGCCTTTCCCATCGAAAGATAGCCGTCGTAGTCGGAAAAGTCCTGAATCTCGGAGACGGAAAATCCGGCGAAGCCTATAAGCTCCCGCAGTTCGCCTTCCGGCGTCGGAAAGTCATTTCCGACGAAAATCAGCTTCTTCGGGTCGTGTTCCGCCGCTTTCAGCCCGGCGTAAAGCTGCTTTCGCATCAGCTGATCCGGCGTCAGCCCCGATTTTCGCATAATCGGGTTCATGTAGCAGTTGATTATGTCAACTTCCGGATGGTTTTCCCGCAGCGTTTTGTAGACGAGCGGCAGATCGCAGCCGATGAAGTGATGAACGCAGCTTGTGTAAAGCAGCACCGCCCGCGGCTTCTTTTCAAGCCGGGAAAGAATGTCGCCGACGCCGTCGATGATGAGCGTTTCCATCCCGCCGGAGGTTATGTCGTTTTCATGGATATTTATCATCGAGAAGCGGTCCATCGCCCCCATTTCGGCGGCGGTCAGCACGACGCCGCGCAGGCAGGCTTCGGCGCAGACGAAAATAAGGTGCGCCTCGGGGAGCAGCATCCCGACGTGTACGATGTTCCAGGTCCCCCTCGCCGGGGAGGAATATTCAAGCCCGCCCGGAAATTTCGGCGGCCAGGGGGTTTCGCCCAAATTAAGGCTGACGGCGGCGTTTTCGGTTATTCTTCTTATCATTGTATATTTATACCGTATTTTGTGTTTTATGGATATCGTATTGACAACCAGGTGAATTTGTTATATAATAAATAAAGCAGTTTTTGGGGAAGGTCGTTTGCGATGTTTGACATGTTGGCAATTTGCGCGGTAATAATAATCTTGCTGCTGTCTTTGGGTCTTGATTCCGAAGTCATACTCTCGAAATCCGGCGCTTTCTGCATAATCGGCGGAGTTGCCGCGCTGATACATATTCTTGTTTATACCGCTTTCCGAAAAACGGAGAGCGTTCTTCCGGAGTTTGTTCAAAAGCTTTTGAATGATTATCCCCCGGATCTGTTTTCGCTGATATATTATCTTCTGGCTCTGCTTGCGGGCGGGTTTTTAATTTATATTTCAAAAAAGCAATTTCCGGGAAAATGGAATTTAACGCTCGCGCTGTCGTCGGTATTTTTAATACTGACCTGCATAAATATGTATTTGTCGTTTTCCTTCGTTTCGGTAACGCTTTTTGTATCGTCGGCGGCGTCGGTTTTGACGGCTGTAAAGCAGACGGCGGCTCGCAGATGAAAACCTTAATATGAAACCGGATGAAAATCCGGTTTTTTCGTTTCAGAGAGATATTCCGTTGTCTTCCATTATCCGGGCGGCAAGCTCGCGGTACTCGTGCGCCATGTATGAACACGGATACGCCTCCATCACCGTAGCTCCTTTTTCTTCGGCGTCGGCGACGGTTTCCGACCTCGGCAGGACGCCGACTATTCTTGAATTGATGTCGGACGCAAGCTCCTCGACCTTTTCCCGCTCGTTTTTGACGTCGCGGCGGTTGAGTATCAGCCCGCCGAGAGAGGCGTAGCCGCGCCCGCGGAAGTTCTCAACAGCGATTGCGATATTCGCGGCGGCGTGAATTGCCATGTTCTCGCCGGATGTCACGATGTAGACTTTATCGGCGTAGCCGCTGCGCATCGGCATCGAAAAACCGCCGCAGACGACGTCGCCCAAAACGTCATAAAAGACGACGTCCGGCTTGTAGACTTCATAAGCGCCTTTCTGCTCTAACTTTTCAAGCGCGGCGATAATCCCGCGCCCGGCGCAGCCCAGCCCCGGCGTCGGTCCGCCCGCTTCGACGCAGATGACCCCGCCGTAACCTTCAATTACCATTTCGGAGAGGGAAAAATCGTCTCCCCGGTCGTGGATTAATTCAAGGACGGTCTTGAGCGGTTTTCCTCTGCGGAGATAGAGAGTCGAGTCGGCTTTCGGGTCGCAGCCTATCTGCATCACGCGGAGATTTTTTTCGGCTAATGCCGCCGAGAGATTCGAGACGGTGGTGGATTTTCCGATCCCGCCTTTTCCGTAAACAGCCAATTTAATCATGATTTTATTCTTTCTCGCCGAATTTGCGGCGTTTTTTATACGACTTCGGCTTTTCCGATATCCGCGTTTTCATCGGCGGCGGTGGTTATCGTTTTGACCGAAACTCCCCTCACGGCGCCGAGGGATGTCGTAAGCGCGTCGATCTCTTTTTTGTCGGCGTCGGCGGTGACGTTGAGTATCGACACACCGGCGCGGCGGTAGGGCATACCCATCCGCCCGACCAATATCCCGGAATATGACTCAAGTATCGCGTTTATCTTCTCGACCGCCGGGTGTTCCCGGATTATCATCGAGATTACCGCGAGCACCCGTCCGCCCGGCTTTTCGGCCGGAGCATCGCCGGACGCCAGCTTCAGAGGAATTACCGTCCGCGCCGACGTTCCCGCTCCTTCGACCGAGCCTATCACGGCGTCGACGCCGAAGAAGCGGCGGATGTTGGTTTCGGTTATCATCTTCGCCGAGTCGCCGAAGAGGTATTCGCCGCCGGAGGCGAGCAGCAGCGACTTATCCGCCCGGCTCAGCGCGTGCGCGGGATAGTGGGTGTTGAATACGCACGCCATGCCGGATGCGGCAAGCTCAGACAGGATGTCGAGGATGATAAGCTGATTTTTGAAGTCGAGGTTTGATTCCGGCTCGTCGAGTATCATTATTTTCGGTTCCGCCGCGAGGGCGCGGGCGATAAGCACAAGCTGAAGCTCCCCGCCGGACATCTCGCCGCAGCGGCGATTCGCAAGATGCGCGACTCCCAGCCGCCTCAGCGCCGACATCGCCGCCTCTTTATCCTTTTTCGACGGATTTGAGAAGACTCCCCCTCGCCCGGCGCGGCCGAGCAGCGCCGTTTCGTAGGCGGTGTAGCCGCTGCAGACGCCTTTTGCCTGCGGCACGTACGCGATCCTGCTCCAGAGCCTTGAAGGCGGCATCGACGAGATTTCTTCGTCGTCGAGAGTACAATTTCCGCCGTCCCACTTGAGGAAATTCATGATGCAGCGGAGCAGGGTGGTTTTTCCCGAACCGTTCGGGCCGAGTATCGCGACAAGCCGCCCCGGTTCGATATCGATTGAAAGGTCTTTTATTATCGGCTCGCCTTCCCGGTAGGAAAACGAGCAGTTTTTGAGCGAAAGTTTCATTTAACGCCTCCGTTCCCGTTCTCCCGGCGCATAAGATAGATAAAGAAGGGCGCGCCGATAATCGCCGTCAGTATCGAGACGGGAATTTCTGCGGCGGTAAGGCTTCTCGCCGCCGTGTCGACGGCTATCATGAACGCCGCGCCCGCGAATATCGACGCGGGTATCAGCCGGCGCTGATTTGAGCCGAATATCAGCCGCATCATATGCGGCACTAAAAGCCCGACCCAGCCGACCTGCCCGCACATCGAGACGCAGGAGGCGGTTATCGCAGTCGCGCAGACGACCGCCGCGATTCTGAGTTTCTTCATATCGACGCCGGAACTCCGCGCTTCGTCGTCCGAAAGGGAAAGCAGGTTCAGCCGCCAGCGCAGAAGAAAGAGGACGGTTATTCCGATGATTATCAGCGGCGCGCCGAGCGCCATCCCCGCCCATGACGCCGACTGCAGCGACCCCATCAGCCAGTAGGTGATTGACGGCAGCTTGTCGTCGGTGTCGGCGGCGAATTTGACGAGGGAGATAAGCGCGTTGAAAAGCGATTGTATCATTATTCCGGCGAGCACCGCCGCCGAGGTTCCGTTTGTCCTTGACGGCGAAGTGAGTTTTGTCAGTACGACGGCCGCCCCTCCGAAAAGCAGCGCGGAAAGCTGTATCGGGAATATTCCGCCGCCGAGGAGTATCGCCAGCGCCGCGCCGAACGAAGCGCCGGATGCGACGCCCAATGTGTCGGGAGTGGCGAGCGGGTTCTGAAAAAGCCCCTGATATGCGCTGCCGGAAACGGCAAGTCCCGCCCCGCATAGCGCCGCCAGAATTATCCGGCGAAGTCTCATGCCGATGACGGCGTCGGCTCTTTCCGCCGCCCCGCCGGTGAAAAACCGCGTGACGGCGCCGGCGAAATCGGCGGGGGAGACGGAGAATCTCCCGATAAGCAGCGCCGCGAAGCCGAATAAGAGCGGCAGAATTATAAGTATTGCGGCGGCGAGCGGGGGAAGCCCGAGCCGCGGCGTTTTTACGTTATTCTTCATGGCGCTGAATCACGTTTGAATAAGAGGTTTTGCAGGAAACGCCGCCGAGCCGCCCGATTCTGCCCGACATCGCCGAGATTATATCCTGCGGCGCGTCGACGACAATAGAAATGACCGAAACGCCCCGCTCGCGGTAGGGAATTCCCATCCGACCGACTATCCAGCCGCCGTATTCGTGTAAGATCGCGTTCAGCTTTTCCGTCGACTCCGCGTCTTCGACAATTATGCCGAGCAGCGCTATCCGGGTTTCGTAGCTTCCCATGATAAACTCCTTTTCAAAAAAATCTATGTAAAAAAGCCGTGTCCTGTTAAGACACGGCGCAAAAATCCCGATAAGGATGTCGTTATTGATTTCGTGTCTTCCGCCTCAAATAAAAATTTTCGGTGTCAGTATATATATTATAACTCTTGCGGCAAAATAATTCTACACCAAAATTGTAAACAATATTGCCGCTCGCGCATAACGCCGTGCCAGGCGAAGAAAACTATAAATTTTACATAATAAAGATTGAATATAACCGGACTTTTGGGGTATAATTATATAGAATAACGGAAATATCAAATTAGACAGGATAAACAGATGAAAAAGACCGATATGACCGTTCTCGTCGTCGGCGGCGGCGGACGGGAACACGCCATCGTAAAGAAGCTTTCGGAAAGCCGGAGGGTGAAAAAGCTGTATTGCGCGCCCGGCAACGCCGGAATCGCCGAAATCGCCGAGTGTCTGCCGATAAAGGCGACCGACATCGACTCGATGATCTCGGCGGCGAAAGACATCTCCGCCGACCTCGTTTTCGTCGCGCCGGACGATCCTTTGGCGCTGGGAATGGTTGACAGGATGGAAGAAGCCGGCATACGCGCTTTCGGCCCCTGCGCCCGCGCCGCGATGCTCGAAGGCTCAAAGGTCTTTTCCAAAGGGCTGATGAAGAAATACGGCATACCTACCGCCGGATACGAAGTCTTCGACTCGCCCGAAACCGCGC
>DUUJ01000070.1 GCA_012841635.1 Clostridiales bacterium
ATCTGATCGACATAGACCGCGTCGGTGTTCAGCCGATAGAATATCTCGGAAAGCACCTCCGTAACCTTGGCGCCCCATACTTCGGTCGAAGGGCACATAACGGCGAGCCTGACCGTCGAGCCGTCGCTTTCTTTTGACAGATAGGTCTCGGTAAACACCTCGCCTTTTTCGTTCTTGGTCGCGCCTGCCAGGGCTATATCGGTAAAGAGATAATCCTCCGCCCCGCGGTCGCGGGTGTCCCAAAGCCTGCCGTTAATATACGGCATAACTCTGAACCCTTCGTCATGCAGCCTTGCCACCATCGCGGCGAAAAAGGGTTTTTCGGGTATATAGTGGGGATAGTCGTTGTCAAAAGGAACGCGATGCCAATTATATACATGCAGCGCTGAGCTTTCATCAAGGTTTAAATCCGTCTCGGCTTTTAGCAGCTGATCCAAATTCGCGTTTTCGTCTTCTCCGACGCTGAAAAGCCACCAATGCTGCACCCGTTTCAGCCACTTCGGAGCGGCAACGCGCCCGTTTTCGTCAACTTCGGGTATCCATCTTGCCTCTTTCAGCGCGAAATCACGATAAATCATCGTCGCGTCATACCAGCCTCCGTCAAACAGACGCCAGACAAGAGGACCGTTGAGAGTCTGAGAATTCCTCGGCGAGCAGGCGTCGCGGCAGATATATTCGGCGTATATGCAAGCGTCGCCCGCGCCCTCTGCTTTATGGAAATTGAGTCTTTTCTGCCCGCCGGATTTGTCGTGCATGCCGTAGTAGAACCCGCGCCCGCTGTCGAGGCAGAGCGCCATATACTGCATAATCGCGAGTGAAGAAGGATAATCCCCGCCGCGCCGCATTTCGCTCTTTGTGTCTAACCCTTTAATAATAAGCCCGGAACGCGCGGGAAAGAAGATGTTCATATCCTCGTCGGCGGCAAACCACAGGCGGGGGTATTCAAAGGAGTATACCGAAAAATCGCTCATATTGTTTTCAAAAGAGACGGTCAGCTCAAAGCCGTCTTTTACGGCAGGCGCCAATGAAATGCGAACCCGCAGATCGTTTCTCCAAAGGCTGACTCCGCCTTCGTTGGCGGATGTACCGTCCCAGCCGGAAAGGGAAGAAAGCGCGCTTTTTTCCCTTGTTGCAAGGTCAAGCAGCGTTACTCTGAAAAGCTCCCCGCCGCCGTTGAATAAGGTTGTTTCCCCGTCATAAACAGCCGCAAGCGCCGCCCCCGAATCGGAAAGGGCGATTTTGACCCGCAGATTTCCGGAAATATAGCCGTAATCCATAAAAAATCCCTCCGATATAAATTTGTCGAATATCGTTAAGTGAAAATGTCATTATGTCTCATCCATATTATATCATCGAACATCGAAAAGGTCAACATATTTTAAGGGAAGAAAGACACGAATACCTTCTCGTCTTAATATGTTATATATTGACATATTTTTATTCAGATGATATAATTTAAGTCAGATAAAATATCACTCGATTCAATCTAAAAGAATTCGGAGGCACTCATGAAAAAGAAAGTTCACATGATCGGCAACGCCCATCTCGACCCCGTCTGGCAGTGGCGGTGGCAGGAAGGAGTTACCCAGGTAAAGCAAACTATCCAGTCGGCGCTTGACCGCCTTGACGAAAGCGACGACTTCGTTTTTGTCTCTTCTCAGGCGGTTATGTATAAATGGCTCTCCCTCTGCGCGCCGGGCATGATTCCGGAAATTAAACGCCGCATCGAAGAGGGCAGATTTGTCATCTGCGGCGGACAGTGGGTGCAGCCCGACTGCAACACTCCTTCCGGCGAATCGTTTGTCCGCCAAAGCCTCTATGCGCAGCGCCTCTTCAAAGAACTGTTAGGCGTCACCGCGACAACCGCCTATAACGTCGACAGCTTCGGACATAACGCCATGCTGCCGCAGATATTCAAAAAAAGCGGCATGAACGCTTATGTTATGATGCGCCCCGGACCTCATGAAAAGACCCTTCCGGCAAATATATTCATCTGGCGCGCCCCCGACGGCACCGAGATTCCGGTTTATCGCATCCACGGCTCTTATACCGGCAACTATCAAAACTATGAGGACGCCGAAAACGACATCAAGGCGACCTGCGATTCGATACAGGACGGCATCGACTCGGCGATGGTATTTTATGGCGTCGGCAACCACGGCGGCGGTCCGACTAAGAAAAACATCGCGCTTGTAAGAGAAGTAAAAGAAAACTACAAAAACGAAAGCGACATTTTCTTCTCCGACCCGAACACCTTCTTTGAAGAAATCAAGGGAAAAGAAGCGCTCATGCCGGTAGTCGAGGACGATCTTCAGCACCACGCTTCCGGCTGCTACTCGGCGGTATCCGAACTTAAGCGCCTTAACCGCCGCTGCGAAGCGGAGCTGTATTTCGCCGAAGCTTACGCTTCAATCACAAAGAAGCTCATGGGTCTGAATTATCCGATGAACGAGTTCCGTCTTGCCTGGGAAGACGTCATGTTTAATCACTTCCACGACGCGATGGGCGGCTGTTCCGCCGAACAGGTATTTGACGACGCGTACGCTTTCGCGGGCGAGGCGTTGTCTATCGCCGCGCGTCAGAAGGATATCTCGACCCAAGCGATAAGCTGGGCGGTCGACACAAGCGAAATGGACGGGACCCCGGTTGTCATCTTCAACCCGCACCCGTGGAAGGTGAAAGTTCCGGTAACTATAAACTTCCAGGCGCCGTCGATAAAGACGCTTGAAGGCGAGACCCTTTTAAGCCAGCATGTTTACAGCCCGACAAAGAGCTGCACATGGCGGGATGACACGCTGTTCATGGCGGAACTGCCGGCGATGGGCTACGCGACATACCTCATCGGCGGAGAAGCCGAAAAGCCGGAAAGCGCCGTCGCGGCGGAGCCGGCAAAGGAACTCCAAACCTCAAACAACTTCGACGGCGGCTATATCGAGAACGAGTACCTTAAAGTCAGCTTCATTCCCTATAACGGTTATATAAAGTCAATTATAGACAAGACCACCGGAGAGGAACTGTTAAACGGCTGTTCCGCGGTGCCGGTCGTCATCGACGAATACAGCCACGACGCCTGGAGCCACGCGAAAAACTTCTTCGACAAAGAACTCGCCCGTTTCTCCGACGCCGAGATAAGCGTTGTCGAAAGCGGTCCCCTCCGCGCAACCGTCAAAGCGGTCAGCCGCTACAACGACTCGACTATGACCCAGTATTTCAGTTTGATCGCAGGCGAGCGCAGACTCCGCGTCAGAGCCGAGTGCGACTGGCGGGAAAAATATAAGATGCTCAAACTCGCCTTTAATACCGATGTCGGCGAGAACCCCCGGATATTCTACGAGATACCTTTCGGATATTTTGAGCGTCCCTGCG
>DUUJ01000071.1 GCA_012841635.1 Clostridiales bacterium
AAACGAGCCGATGGCGCTTATTGATATACGCCGCGAACTTTCAGCCAAATGCGGTTGGGAGGATTCCACAATTAAAACGCTTTTGCGGCGGCTTTGTGAAAAAGGGGTCGCAAAGCTGGCAAGCCGTGGAATGTACAGTGCAGTTGTGACCGAGGCTGAGTACAACCAATGGTCAACAAGGCATTATGTTGGGAAGGTCTTTGAAGGCAGCGCAAAAAAGCTCGTGGCTTCGCTTTTGTCCGACGGACAGTTGAGCGAAACGGATATAGCCGAATTGTCTGCCACGTTCAACAGGGAGGCACTGGATGAATAACATATTGCTGACAATCCTATCTGTTTCCGTTTCGGGTTCTGTCCTTTCGCTACTGGTATTTCTATTAAAGCCTCTGATAAAAAACCGAGTTTCAAAGGCATTTTCGTATTACATTTGGATTCTGGCTCTGTTGCGGCTGGTATTTCCTTTTGGCTATAACGTCAGTATTTTTGAAATACCGCAGCTATTTGCCGACGCAGGCGTGCAGAGCTATACAACAACTGTAGGAGACGTACAGGTATCACTGATAATATACCGAATACTGTGGGGCAAACGGGGCATCAGTCTGACGGCAATGCGAACATTGCCGCATCGGGAGATAATCCGGCAGATTCAGGGAACGAAAACTTGCCGACTACCGCAAATATGCCGGAAACCGGTAATAGGTTTGATTTATGGGTACTGGTGAGGGCAAATCTGTTTTACATTTGGCTTGCAGGAGCGATATTAAGCCTGTGCTGGTATGCGATAGAATACACAGTGTTTTCAAGAAAGCTCTCGCGCTCCTTTGAAGTTCCACACGATGATGATCTTACGGTTTTCAAGAAAATGATCAGAGGGGAAAAGGTGCGTCTTGCTTGCAGCAGCCGGATAAATACGCCTATGCTCATAGGAGTGCTTCGCCCCGTCTTTGTTCTACCGCAGCTTGCGTATACGGCAAACGGCATGGGGAGTGAGTTTTACGGTATCCTGCGCCATGAACTGACGCATTATCACAGATATGACATCGTATATAAGTGGCTGGTAATTTTCGTGACGAGTTTACATTGGTTCAATCCGCTTGTATACCTTATACGGCGCGAAATCAGCGATGCCTGTGACCTTTCCTGCAACGAGGCCGTAATTGAAAACATGAGTATATCAGAACGAAAGGGCTATGGAAATACCTTGCTGGCTCTTGCGACCAAGCGAAGGATTCCAGCCGGAGTAATGGCAACGACACTTTGTGAAGGGAAAAAGCAACTTAAAGGGAGACTAATGAGCATTATGAATTACAAAAAGAAAACTTACGCCGCTATCGCATTAATGATTATCCTTGCCCTCACGCTGACCGGCTGCGCAGCCGGTATTGCGGCTTTTGGAGGCGGCGAAAGCGAAGCTGACAGTGGCGGCAGCATCTCAACTTTGCAGGGAGAACAAGCTGAAAATCCAGAGGGGTCAAATCAGCCATCCGCTAACATGGACGAAACGAGCATTACCCCTTCTCCAAACGAGGATAACGAGAATCAGGAGCCCACGCAGCCATCAGAAAATAATACCATCATGGAAACCTACAAGGCAGTATTGCAAGAAAATACCGAGTTATTCAGCGTTGACGCCAACAAAACCCTGAATATTAACCAGTTGAACCAATCTGTTAGTGATGACAGTAGCGTCACTACAAAAGCGACAAAGTTTGCAATCGTGGATTTGGATAACGACGATAAGCCGGAAGTTATCCTTTGGCTGTCCGTGAATAACGACGACTATTATGGGTTCGAGGTATTGCGTTATCAGAATGGAGTGGTTTATGGCTACACTTTAAGGTATAGATCTTTTATGGACTTAAAGGCGAACGGTACGTTTTCATTTTCCAGCGGCGCGGCAGATTCCGGGTTCGGCACAGTGAAATTTACAGAAAATACTTACTCGATTGATAAGATAACTTATAGCGAATCCAGTTACGATTCCAATAACAATATGAACATTTCGTATTTTGTCGATCATGAGAGTGCAACAGAAGATGCGTTCCTGTCGGCTGTCAAGCGGCAAAGTGAGGTGGCAGACGCTACATGGTATGATTATACAGATGATAATATAGAAACAATGCATAAGTAAATCAAATGAGTGTCATTTATCAAGTCAAAATTTAAATATAAATCTGTAGATTCATCGCATATCTAACGTGGTGTATCCCAAACGGATAAAGCAGGTTCTAGCATTATCGCTGGAACCTGCTTTATCTATAAACGGTATTGGCTTAGAGAATATTATACCAATTGTAAAAGACAGCATACGGGTTTTCTCATATATACATGTTGACACCAGCCTATATGCAACGAAAATCTCCTTATTGACTGGACGGGCCCTTTTTACTTATGAGATTTTTTGCCGTATAATCTGAATGTTTTTATAATATCGGCAAAAAGTCTGATGGGGGTTTGGGAATTGGAACTGTTAGAGGAAATACTTTTTCATGTTGCTGACTACGCTATCGTTATATTTGAATTAATCGGCATGATTCTGATTATTTTTTTCGTCGTGCGGGCTGCGGTAAATATGCTGCGCAGGAAGAAAAGAATCCGTATCGATTTTGCCGAAGGTTTGGCATTGTCGCTTGAATTTCTCCTTGCAAGCGAGATTCTTCGAACGATTGTAGTGCGCGATGCTGCCGATCTAATTCTTGTTGGCGGTATTGTTCTGATGCGATTGGCGTTCACTCTGCTTATACATTGGGAAATCAATTGCGAAAAGAAAGGCGAAGAATAATTAATGTCAACCGAACAAATGCGTTATGCGAAACGCATTTGCCCAAGGAGAGCAAGTTTTGTGCTCCCGGGTTGGCAAAACAGGCTGTTTTGCCGATTCAGTTATATTGATTAACTGTCTGCATTGAGATTTGAAACCTGAGTTTCAAATCTCAATGTTCAAGGTTTTTGCGTATATTTGGACAAGAGCCTTGAATTGTTCAGCAGACATTTATTATAATATTTATAATATTATTAGTATTTTAGTTGAAAAACTTCTGAAGTTTAAGTATAATGTTTTTAGAAAATCACACAAGTGCTTTGAGCGCATTTACCTAAAGCGAAACTACGCCATGGTGATGCGCCGGGGTATACCGGGAAACGGGTATGCCTTCCGTGTTTGAAAAAAAGCCCGCTTGGGTTATTTTCTATTTTTTATTTTGAATTGGAGTAAGAAATGAAAAAAGGATTGTTGTTCGCATCGCTTATTTTAGTGGTTTTGTTCCTGCTTGCCGGCTGCAATAAGGCCGACGTCAATGTAGCAGCCTCTCCTTCAGCCACACAGGCTTCCGGCTCCGCTTTGGCGTCCGACGCCGTTTTGGAGATTGAAGGCGAAGGCGTCAGTATTACTCTCACCTCCGCGCAGATGCTTGCCCGTAATCAGGAAACGTTTAAATGCACAAATATCGATTCATCCGGGAATGTTTCCGAGGTCACCGTAACCGGCTTCTCCCTTACCGATTTATTAGCTGAAAACGGAGTGGACCTTGCCGAAATTGCCTCGATGAACTTAGTTGCGTCAGACGGTTACGTTATGTCGGCCCCGGCGGAAATCTATGCCGATACCGAGGTATACATTATGCTGAACCGGGACGGCGAGGACTTAGAGTACCCAAGAAGCTGCATACCCGAACAGCGTTCCATGTACTGGGTAAAGAACCTTTTAAAGGTGGAGCTTGTTTCAGGTGAAGCAGCCGCCGCCCGAGAGAATGTAAGCGTAAAGAAGATTACCGTCTTCCGGGAAGCCGTCACCCTGTTGGAACCCGATTCCCTGAATAACCGGGGCTACGATGTCGAAGCTTATTCTTTAAGAGCCTACTTTGAAGAGTACGGGAAGGAAATCCCGGCAGCCCCCGTAACCATGACAGCTCTCGACGGGTTTACGAAAACCGAGACTCCGGAAATCTTCCTCGCCAACTATGTGACTTTGGAAGCCGAGCCGGGAGAAGAGGATGATCTGCCCCTTTATTTTTCCGAGGATATAAGCGACGGCATGCGCGTCAAACAGCTTGAAGCAGTGGTGTCATACGAAGACGCCGTCTACTTTGGTTCCGGCATATCAATTCCCGATCTGTTTGAGTTGGTGGGCATGGAAGACGCTGAAAGCTATAACTTTATCGCAAGCGACGGCTTTGTCTCCGAAATTCCGGCCGACGCCATTCCTTTCGGCGTGATCTACACAGACGAGGCAAAAGGCTACATCAGGGCCAAGTTCGAAGGCTATGATTTCGGCGATACCCCCGGCGGCGGCAAAGTCAAATATCTGACAGCTATAGAGGTCAACGGCTGAAAGTCCCCGTCAGAATAGTATTGCGCTTCTAACTATAAAACTAATATTTAACTTTAGGTGATATTTTATGAAAAGACTGATTGCAGTAACTATAGCCATGCTCTTTATACTTTGCGCCTGCGGAGTCGATCAGGCCGGCTCCTCTTCAGATCCCGATAGTTCGGTATCAGGGGCACAGCCTGCGGCCGATGACGAAATCCTCCTTGCCTTTGAGGGAGCTGAGTCTAAGCAGCTGACGCGCGGTGAATTTCTTGCTTTAGAGCAGCTTACGGTGGAACTGACACGTACAAATTCGAAAGGTGAAACCACCACCGGCACATATCAGGGCGTCCATTGGAGCGTGCTGGCGGAGGCGATAGGCGCAGAGGACGCGCAGAGCGTCGAAGTTGTGGCGTCGGACGGATTCGGGCAGGCCTATACAATGGATGTGCTGACGGCTGCGGACTCGGTGTTCGCCCTTTACAAGGACGGGGATCCGATCACGGAAGAGGAAGAAAGCGGTCAGATCTGGTTCTGCGCCGGCAACGACTTTACCGCCAACTATTGGTCAAAATATGTTGTTAAAATTGTGGTGAAATGAGGTCTCTATTTTGGAACGCAACAGAAAAAAGCCTTATTTCAGGCTCTCCGATTACATTATCATAGCCATGATGGCCTCTATAGGCATCGCGGTCAAGACCATCATAGTACCTTTGGCCCAAATCATCACCGGCCCCCTTTTTATTCCGGGCGGCGTGCTGGCCGGCGGCTTCTATATGATGTTTCTTGTATTGGGAGAGGCTATTACCAACAAACGCGGAGCGGCATTGCTGGTATCCCTTGTCCAGGCGGTACTGGTGACCATAACGGGAACGTTGGGTTCCCACGGCGCCGCCAGCCTTCTTACTTATACGATCTCGGGGCTGGCCGTTGAACTATGGTTCGTTCTGAGCCGGCACCGCGGGTGCTGTGCTTTCTGCTGCTTTATTGGAGGTATGGTTGCAAATATGGCGGAGAGTTTCGCCGTCAATTTGGCTATATTCAATCTTCCTTTGATTCCCATGCTGCTTTCCCTGTGTGTCGCCGCTCTTTCCGGAGGATTTGGCGGACTTGTTGCAAGCGCCGTAGCCTGCAACATACGCCGGATGGGAATTTTAGGAGTCAAAAGCCCTGAGAAAAAGCTCCGGTCCGCTTCAGAAACGTCAGGCGGAGGTTCGGAGAAGAAAAGCGCGCATAAAAGCTTTATAGGCTTCTTCCTGATACTTTGTTGCGTTCTGTTTTTATCAGGCTGCAGCGTAACAGGAGGCGAAGCCGGCGCCTCCGGACAAACTCCCTATACCGGCGCGGTTCATACGCTGACCGTCACGGGAGACGTGGCCGGCGCGGTCACCCTGACAGGTTACGATGGCTGGGAGACATCGGAAGTACAGTATGAAGAGGACAGGCGGACGGTTATCCCTCTGCTTCCCGTTTTGAATTCGGCGGGAATCACAGGCGAGGAAGTAATCGTCTTTTTTTCCTCCGGCGACGGGTTTATAATTGGAATACCGCTTGAACAGATTTCTGAAAACTGCAGCCTGTATCTCAGCGGTGAATACGGCTGGCAGTTACTGTCCGAGGAACATCCGGTACAATCGAGGGTTAAATTTATGGATAAGATAGTGGCGGCGGCATCCCGGCCGGGAGCTGAGGGACGATGCGTCCGGATTATCGACGGAACCGACGAGATCACCCTGACGTACGGCGACCTTTTTAAGGCCGAGAGCGTCCTGCGCGTCGTTCCCGAGGGCGAGGCAAAAAAGAATCAATACACCACGACCGTCTATACCCGCCGTGCTCTGATACCGATTTCAGAGTATTTGGAACGTTCTGCCGGAGAGGGAGAAACCACAGCTTTAGCCTATTACGGAGACGGCAGTCAGGGAGAAATATCCCTGTCGGGCTTCTTTGAGTGGCGCGGAAACTCGGCTGATTACATAGCCCCGGACGGACGGAGCCGAAAGAAGGATATTATAGGCGTATGGGCGGACGCTCCCGGCATTTCGGTAACGGATGTGTTTCCCGAAGCCCTGTCCGCTCTCGAAAAAGGACGGGTGCTTATAATCGAACTGGACGGGATGGGCTATTATGACTTGATGGAATTGGAGCCCGCCTTTTTATACGGGAAAAATCCGTTGCCCGCACGGACTGTTATGCCTTCCGTATCTTCGGTTGCCCTGGCCGCCATTCTTACGGGAAAGCTTCCGAGTGAAAACGGAATCCCCGCGGAAAAGATGCGTGAACCGATTGTGCCGGACATGTTCGAGATTGCCGCGAAAACGGGAAGTACGTCCGCGATGGTGGAGGGCTCGTCAAAGCTTATCAACACAAGCATCGAACAGATACTGAATCCCGATGCCAACGGTAACGGCAGCACCGACGACGAGGTGTTTGAATGCGCAAAAGAACAGATCGCGGACGGAGCGGAGCTTATCTATGTGCACTTCCATGGCTATGACGATATATCCCATACATACGGGCCTCTTTCCGCCGAGGCTTCCTCCAAAATGGCGGAGCTGGACGACTATGTGCGCAGGCTCTGCACGGATTTTTCCGGTTCGGTAATCGTGACCGCGGATCATGGTCAGCACCCCTTCAAAGGGGACAAGCTTGGCGAACACGGTGAATTCAGACTGCTCGACATGACGGTGCCGTGGATACGGTTCGAGTCGTAGGGATGAAAACCGGACAGCTCCGACACACATGAAATGACTGAAAGTGAAGAGTACCTGCTATGAAAAGGATAAGAAAAAGAAACCTTGGAATTATAATCACATTGGTATTGCTGACGGCGGCGGTGGCGGTATTGGCATTTTTGAACGCCGGCAGCTTAGAACGGAAGCAGGAGCTTGAAATGAACGCAGAATTCTTGCTTGGCAGCGGCGGCGCGCAGCGCACGATAACGATGCGGGATATCCTTGAGCTTGACCCCGTTGACTTTGAAGCCGTTATGGACACCAGCACCACGGACCCCACTTCCGTCACTTTTACCGGAGTCGAACTTAGTAGGATATGCGAAAAATTCGGAATCGGGATCGAGCCCGGGATGATCGTGCAGGTGAAAGCACTGGACGGATATGCCTCCGCTCTGACCGGGGAAGAGGTGCTTGCCGGGGATAACGTCTATATCTGCGTCTATATGAACGGCGAAGCCCTTAAGACAAAGAGCGAAGGCGGCATGGGCCCGTATCTTATGATTATAAAAAGCTTTCTATATTCTCAGCGCTGGTGCAAATTCGTCGAGGAGATTGTCGTTGGATGAAAGCTCTGGAAGGTCGTAATTTAGGTTTCCATTATGCCGGCGGGCCGGTTCTTTTTCAGAATGTCAATATTCATGTCGGGGAAGGAGAATGCGCAGCCCTTACCGGCCCTTCCGGAAGCGGAAAATCCACCCTCTGCTATCTCCTTTCCGGTATAATACCCCGTTCCGTGGAAGGCGAAGTGCAGGGGGATGTCCTGCTGTTCGGCGAGGATATAAAAGGTCTCTCTTTAGCAAGTACGGTTAAGAAGGTGGGAGTGGTATTTCAGAATCCCGATTCACAGCTGTTTTCCCCCACTGTGGAAGATGAGATCGCCTTCGGGCCCGAAAATCTCTGCCTACCTCGGGAGGAAATCGGCCGGCGCATCGGCGCGGCCCTTGAGGCCGTGAATATGAGTTCTTACAGATTGGCGTCTCCGGAAACCCTTTCCGGCGGTCAGAAGTATCTGATCGCCCTTTCGGCTGTGCTTGCCCTGGAACCGGGCGCTCTGATTTTCGACGAGGTCTTTTCGCAGCTGGATCCGCAATACACCAGATTGATCAAGGAAACGATCATATCCCAGAAAAAAAACGGCAAAGCCGTTTTGATGGTTGAACACGACGCGGAGAACCTTGATATAGCCGATCGTATCTACAGGATGGATGGCGGATGCGTGCGGGAGGTGTCTTTATGAGCGCCGCCGTTTCCCTTTTCGGCGCGGTCTACCGATATCCCCGGGGAGGTTTTGTCCTGTCCTGCCCGCGGCTGGAACTCCCGGGCGGGGAGATCACCGTCATCACCGGCCCCAACGGCAGCGGCAAAACCACGCTTTCCAAATTACTGTGCGGCATATACCGGCTAAATGAGGGGGAACTGCGCATCTTCGGAGAACCGGCAAACGGTTGGCCACTGGGAAAGTTGGGCGGCCGCGTAGGGTATCTCTTTCAGGATCCTGCCCGGCAGCTTTTTTCAGCGACCGTCTGGGGTGAAATGACCTTCGCGGACGATATTCTCGGCCGTGATCCGGAGAAGGCGAGGCAAAAAGCCGAAGGACTGCTGGAGTATTTTGGGCTGAGCGCGCTTAAGGACCGCAGTACTTACCGTTTAAGCCGCGGGGAAAAACAGCGCCTGGCCATCTGCGCCATTCTTATGGGCGGAGCGGAATACCTTGTTCTTGACGAACCCACTTCCGGCCTGGACCGGGACAACCGCAATATGCTGTATGATATGATGGACCGCCTTAAGGCCCGTGGCAGGGGATTTGCCGTGATCTCGCACGACGGCGGGCTCATAGCAAGATACGGCAGCCGCAATATCCGGGTGGAGGAAGGGCGGGTATTGTCATGAAAAAAGCGGACCCGAGAATAAAACTCCTTTGGATTGTTTTATGCACTACCGCCGCATTGATTTTTTCCCGGCCTGCGTGGATGGCGGGGCTGTGCCTTTTCTCGTTTGCGGGCGCCCTTATCCTCGGATCCGACCTTATATCCTTTGCCGCCCGCTTTAAACGCTTTCTTTCCCTGCTTATGATTATTGTGCTGGTTCAGGTCCTGTTTGTGCGGACCGGCGAACCGGTGTTTGCGATAAAAAACCATGTTATATTTACCTATGACGGCCTTAGCCGCGGGATGAACACCGCCATGCGGCTTTTTGTAATTCTCTGCGCCGCCTCAGTAATGGCGGGCGAGAGTAGCCGCCGGGTCATAGCCGCGCTCACTAAAATGGGCGTGCCGTACCTGTTTTCCTTTATGCTCATGACCGCCCTGCGATTCCTGCCTCTCTTCAGCGCCGCCTTTTCAGACGCCATAACCTCCATACAGCTTCGGGGTATCCAGCTTAAAAAGATCAGCCCCGGGAAAAAATTAAGGCTTTACGGCGGCCTTTTGCTGCCTGTGGTCGCGGATGCCGTGGTCAGGGCGCAGGATTTGGCGATCGCGATGGAGGCCAGAGGCTTCGGCGCGATGCTTAAGAGGACAACATATCTCGATGTTGGCATGACCAAGGCGGATTGGATGTCCTTAGCGGCTGTTCTTGGAATCGGAGCGGCCGCCATAATCTGTTATTATATTCTCTGACCATCCGATATAAAAAACAGTCAGGAGGCTTATTATGAAAGCCATATCCGTCATCGGTATTACGAACTCCGGCAAAACAACCGTCTGCGAAACTATAATCAGGGGACTGCGCCGTCGTGGATATTCTGTGGGCTCGGTAAAGGAAATACACTTTGAAGAATTTATGATAGACCCGAATCCAAATACGAATACCAACCGGCACAGAGCTGCGGGATCACAGCTGGTTACTGCCCGGGGGTACTACGAAACCGACATCCTGTATCAGTCCAAGATCGCTATAGAAGATATACTGAAGCATTACGACCATGACTATGTTATCCTGGAAGGGGTTTCCGACTGCAACGTGCCGATTATTATAACCGCGCATAATCAGGCCGAAGTGCAGGATAGAATCGACTGCCGCGCGGCGGCGGTTTCCGGCGTGATTGCGAACTCCTGTTCGGACGAGCTTTTCGGTATGCCGGTATTTAACGCCCTGAACGACCCCGAGGCTCTGGTCGATTTTGCGGAGAAACGCGCTTTTGAACCGCTGCCTTCTTTTGATACCGACTGCTGCTCAGGCTGCGGATGCGGCTGCCGGGAATTTGCTGGAATGGTAGCCCGGCAGAAGGCCGGGCGCGAGGAATGCGTTCTTTTTTCCCAGGCTGTGGAGCTGTCGGTAAACGGCAGGCTTATCCCCATGGTTCCCTTTGTCCAGGCCATTTTAAAGAATACCGTGGTAGGTGTGATTAGGGAACTGCACGGTTTTGAAGAGCACAGTAAAATTGAGGTAAGATTCAAATTATGAATTTCTATTCAAAAAAAAACCGGGTCACCTTGGAAGACGGCGTAGTTATTAAGCGCCATTCGGATGTATTTTCTTCAATACGCGAAGCCCGGGCGCTTACGGAACTGCGCGAAGCGGGGCTGGCGGTGCCTTTTTTGCTGGGGCGGGATGAAAACGTTATCAGGATGGAATATATCCCCGGAGAAATTTATCATGCCCTTACGGAGGAGATGACGCCCGAGCATGCCCTGGCTTTAGCCGACTGGCTTGCGAAATATCACGATATTACCGGCCTGCTGCGGGGAGACGTCAACCTGCGTAATTTTATATGGAACGGCAGAGAATGTGTGGGCGTGGATTTCGAGGATGTTCCCGCAGCCGGGGAGCGCGAGGCCGATATGGGAAAAATCTTAGCCTTTGCCGTTACTTACAAACCTTGCCTTTCTCCCGGGAAGACCGAATGTGCCCGCCAGCTGCTGAGAGCTTTTGTGAAAACGGGCGGCCGGAAAGAGAAGATACGTTCCTTTTACCTCGGGGAAATATTGGATATGGAGCGCCGGCGAAAAGGCGATTTTCCGGGAGCGGAAGCTTTAGGCGTGTATTGGGAGGAATTTGACCGATGAAAAGGACGGCGTTCCTGCTGCTTGCCGTAATGCTGATACTGTCGGGGTGCTTAAAAAAGGAGCCTCCCTTTATGGGCTGTGCCGACGGCGCCTTTATCGGGGAGGGAAGCGGATACCGCAAGCATCTTAAGGTGCGGCTGACACTGGAGGGCGGCTATATAACCGCCGTGGATGTGATCGAGCATTACGAAAAGGGAGCGGAGCATTACGAAAAACCTATAGAACGGATCCCCGCCGCAATTATAAGGGATCAGTCCGTCGATGTGGACGCCGTCAGCGGCGCGACCCTCACGAGCAAGGGAATAATGGAAGCCGCGAGGGCAGCTTTGGAACAAGCCGAACAGCAATAAGGCGAGAGGAGTAATTGCCGCAGTCGGTGGAATTTTTTTCTCAGTGAACCGGTATATTAAAACAAGAGAGCGATTTTGTGCTATCCGGGGGAAAAAACATTTGATTTACCGCTAATTCTCAATAAAAAAGATAAAGATGAAGAAATTTTCATTAAAGACTTTACTTCAAAGTCCTTATGCTGTATTATCAACAGGGTAATGATATCAATTTAACAATATCAATTCCGATTTCGCATTGCCTAACGTTTCTGTGAGCCACGGCAGGCGGAACGACAGAGTAAACGGGGGAAACTCCGGTACTTGCCTTTTGCAAAGGAGTTGGATGAAGAATAGCCGTGAACAATGGCTGTTATTTGTTGCAGCTTTTTATTTTTACCGACGGCCTGAGTGCTCCGGCTATACTTAACGGGAGGATTTCAGGAGGACGGCAGCGCCGGTAACCAAATTATACGGAGGTGTAACCCCTAATGGCCCTAAACGAAAAGGAAAAATCCTGTTGCTGTGCCACGGACACGGACATCCTGAAACAGGTCGCGGCTATCGCGTCAAAGTGGAGAGACCGTCCTGATATGCTCATTCCGGTGCTTCACGAAGTGCAGAAGGTTGCGGGCAACGGTATCCCGAAAGACGTTGCCGTGACGGTATCCCGTGAAATGAGAGTTCCCATGTCCCAGATATACGGCGTGGAGACTTTCTATGCCTTTTACTCAACCGAAAAGCGTGGAAAGGTTCTTATACGGTTGTGCAAAAGCGCTCCCTGCCATGTAAAGGGCGCCAAAGACGTGCTTGATGCTTTTGAGAAAGCTTTGGGCGTCAGGGCCGGAGAGACTACTCCGGACGGGATGTTTACTTTGGAGACCTGCGAATGCATCGGCGTATGCGACGTTTCACCGGCTGCGCTGATAGACGATGCCGTCTATGGCGACCTTAAACCGGAAAACGTGAGCGAGCTGATATCCTTACTAAGAAAAAGGGCGTGAGAATATGGAAGAAATGAGAGTGATTCTGAATAAAGCCGGGGAAATTTCCCCTGTCAGCACCAAGGAATACATAGATATCGGCGGCTATCAGGGCCTGAAAAAGGCGCTGGAAGCTCCGGAGAATATTATCGGCGTCATCAAAGCCTCCGGACTCCGGGGCCGCGGCGGAGCCGGATTCCCGGCGGGATTAAAACTGTCTTTTACAGCCGGTACGACGGCGGACCAGAAGTATATTGTATGCAACGCCGACGAGGGAGAGCCGGGAACAAACAAGGACCGGATGATCATGGATTTGGTTCCTCACCGTCTGTTCGAAGGCATGGCCATCGCGGGCATCGCGGTGGGCGCCGATAAAGGTTTTATATATCTGCGCGCGGAATATCCGTACGTCGCAAAGACTCTGGAACGCGCGCTGGCCGACGCCCGGGAAAACGGCTGCCTCGGCAAAAACATAATGGGCGGCGGAAAAGATTTCGACATCGAAATCCGCACCGGGGCCGGAGCTTATGTCTGCGGCGAAGAGACCGCGTTGCTTAACTCCATAGAGGGAAAACGGGGCGAACCGCGCTTCAAACCGCCGTTTCCCGGCGTCGCCGGTCTTTGGGGAAAGCCCACCGTAATAAATAACGTTGAGACGCTCGCAAATTTCCCGGCCATTCTGGTTAACGGCGCCGAATGGTTCCGCACCTTGGGCACTGAGAAATGCCCCGGCACCAAGCTGTTTACTCTCAGCGGCAACATAGCGAAACCCGGAGTATACGAATTCCCTATCGGCGTAACAATCCGCAGCCTCTATGAGGAAGTAGGCGGCGGATGTCCCGGCGGGAAAAGGCTTATAGCGGTCCAGACCGGCGGAGCCTCCGGAAACATTATCCCAGCGAGCCTTATCGATACTCCGATGGATATCGAAAGCTGCGCCGCCGCCGGTGCTACCTTCGGAGCCGGAGACCTAATGTTTATGGACGAAGACTGCGGCATACTGGACGTTCTGGAAAATCTTATGGAATTTTTCGTAGAGGAATCCTGCGGCAAATGCACTCCATGCCGCGAGGGTACTCCCCGGATGCTTGAATTAATCGGTAAGTTTAAAAACGGGACCGCAAAGGAAGGCGATCTGGAGCTGATGCTTGAGCTTGGAAGCCTGATGGTCGGAGGCAGTCTCTGCGGTCTGGGCCAGGCGTCCCCAAATCCCATACTTTCGGCGGTCAGGTTTTTCCCTGAAATATTTGATTTAAAAACCGATTCTAAAAGGGGGTCCTGCTAATGAACAGGGTGATTATAGACGGCAAACCCTTGGAAGTTAAAAACGGCACTACTATCTTAGAAGCCTGTGAGCAATTGGGCATTGAAATCCCCACGCTCTGCTATCTCAAGCACCTCAACCCCGAAGGATCCTGCAGGATGTGCGTGGTGGAGGTCAAGGGCGCGAGGAATCTTCAGGTCTCCTGTGCGACTCCGTGCGCAGACGGCATGGAAGTTACGACAATGAACGACAGAATCTACGCCGCCCGCCGGATGGTTCTCGATCTGCTCGTCGCCAATCATAACAAGGACTGCTTCTCCTGCCCGGCCAACGGAAAGTGCAAGCTTTCCCAGTGCGCTATGGACTACAATATTGAAGAATCACGTTTTGAAAAAAATAAAGATTTTCCAAAAATGGACGAATCCAGCGAGTTCTTCACTTACGACCCGTCCAAGTGCATACTCTGCCGCCGGTGCGTCCGGGTATGCAACGAATTGCAGTGCAACAACACCCTCGGACTTGAGGACCGCGGAGCCCGCACATTGATGAGCCTCCCCTTTGACGAGCTCTTCAAGGACAGCAACTGCGTGTCCTGCGGCAACTGCGTGTCGGTCTGTCCCACCGGGGCTCTTTCCACAAAGGGCGGCAAGAAGTTCCGCGCCTGGGAGGTCTCGAAGACACGCACCACATGTACATACTGCGGCGTAGGATGCCAGATGGATCTTCTCACCAAAAACGGCAGGGTAGTCGGAGTCGAGCCCGCGGATGGCCCCGCAAATCCCGGAATACTATGCGTGAAGGGCAAGTTCGCGTACCAGTTTATCAATCATCCCGACCGGCTTAAGACCCCTCTCATTCGCAGGGACGGCGTTTTAACCCCCGCCAGCTGGGAGGAAGCCCTTACATATGTAACCGACGGCATCAGGAGGATAAAAGCGGAAAGCGGCCCCGACGCGATCGCCGGATTCTCGTCTGCGAGGGCGACAAACGAGGATAACTACGTTTTCATGAAAATGATGAGGGCCGCCATCGGCACAAATAACGTTGATCACTGCGCCCGCCTCTGCCATGCGTCCACCGTGGCCGGTCTCGCCGCCACGCTCGGAAGCGGAGCCATGACAAACTCCATCACGGAAGTGGTCGACGCCGACGTGATTTTGGTCTCCGGCTCAAATACGACGGAAACGCATCCCGTTATCGGCTCCCAGATTCGCCAGGCCCTGCAAAAGGGAGCGAAGCTCATAGTGGCCGAGCCTAGGGAGATCCCCCTTGCCAAGCAGGCCGAAATATTCCTTCAGATCAAGCCCGGCACGAACGTTGCCCTCTTCAACGGACTGATGAACGTCGTGATCAACGAGGGACTGATGGATAAGGAATACGTTGAGAACCGCACGGAGGGATTTGAGGAGCTGTGGGATATTATAAAGGAGTATACTCCCGAAAAGGTCGGGGAGATATGCGGAATCAATCCCGAGGATCTGAAAAAAGCGGCAAGGCTTTACGCAAAAGCCGATAAAGCGCCGATCTTCTACTCGATGGGAGTTACCCAGCATTCCACCGGCACCTCCGGAGTCATGTGCACGTCCAACCTTGCGCTTCTCTGCGGCAAAATAGGCAAATACGGATGCGGCGTAAACCCTCTGAGAGGCCAGAACAACGTTCAGGGCGCCTGCGATATGGGCTGTCTGCCGGGCGATTATACGGGTTATCAAAAAGTGGTTAATTCCGACGCGCGGGCTAAGTTTGAAAAGGCGTGGGGAGTGGAGTTGCCTCCCAAACCGGGCCTTACGGTCACAGAAGTGATCAGCGCCGTCGACAAGGGAGACATACGCTGTCTGTATATTATGGGCGAGAACCCGATGCTGAGCGATCCGGATCTGAACCATGTGGAGCATGCCCTGAAAAAGTGCGAGCTGCTCATCGTCCAGGACATCTTTGTCACCGAGACCGCGGAGCTGGCAGACGTTGTACTCCCCGCCACCTGCTATGCCGAGAAGGACGGCACCTTTACAAGTACGGAGCGCCGCGTACAGCGTGTCCGGGCCGCGGTGCCCGCGCCCGGAGAATGCCGCGAAGACTGGGCGATCCTCTCGGAAGTCATGCGCAGGCTTGGTTATGAGAACAGGTTCACCTCCGCCGAAGAGGTGTTGGACGAAATCGCCGACGTTACCCCGTCCTACGGAGGCTTCAGCTTCCGGCGCCTGGAAAAGGAGCAGCCCCAGTGGCCCTGCCTCAACGCGGACCACCCCGGCACGCCCATCCTCCATGTCAGCAAGTTCTCGAGGGGTGAGAGGGCGCTCTTTAAACCGTCTCCTTATATCCCCGCGGCCGAGCAGCCGGACGAAGAGTATCCATTGATTCTTACCACCGGACGTATTCTGTACCATTATCACACCCGAACCATGACCGGGAAGAGCGACGACATCAACCGTATAGTGGGCCGCTCCTTTGTGGAGATCAACCCCACCGACGCGGCAAAATCAGGCATCGTGGACGGAGGTAAGGCAAAGATCTCCTCGCGAAGGGGTGAGGTAGTCGCGGACGCACGGGTTACCGACCGCGTGGCTGAAGGAGTAATTTTCATGCCGTTTCATTTTGTGGACGGCGCCGCAAACCGTCTTACGAATAATGCGGTGGATCCTGTTGCAAAGATTCCGGAATTTAAGGTGTGTTCGGCAAAAATTCAGAAAGCATAGCATTTACCGGGGTTGATGAATATGTGAAAGTGCAAGGGTTTTTGGGTTAAAACATAAAACCCTTGCGCTTGGCAAAAATAAATAATACCCATGAAGCCGCTGTGTTTTTATATATTCAGCGAAAATTGATTACAGGGAATCTTCCCTGAAGATTCCCTGTAGTGTGAAAGCAAAGGGGGGGACGTTATGAAGGAGTTAGGAAGCGCGGTGATTTTAGCCGGCGGACGTTCCAGCCGCATGGGTTTTGACAAGCAGATGCTGAAGATGCAGAATAAGCGTATCATTGACCTGCTCATCCCTATGCTTCGCACCCGTTTTGACGACATCATGGTGTCCAGCCGCATGCCGGAGCTCTACAAGTTGGGCGAAGTCCGGGTAATTCAGGATGTCTTTCCCGACATGGGACCATTAGGCGGCATACATTCGGCGCTTATCAACGCCGAAAGCCGTTCGGTTTTTACCGTTGCCTGCGATATGCCGTTTTTGGAGCTGCCTTATATAGACTACATGATGTCCCTCCTGGAGGGCGGGGAATATGACGCCTGCGTAACCCTCCGCAAGGACCGCATCGAGCCTTTTCACGCATTTTACTGCCGCTCCGGCCTCCCTGTCCTCGAGGAGGACCTTTCGCAGGGGAAGGGGTCCATCTTCTATTACACCCGGAAAATACGCACTCTGATGATTCGGGAGGATGACGCGGCGCCCTTCCTCCCCGGCTGGCGCGCGTTTACCAATCTCAACACGCGGGAGGAATATGAAAGATTCCGCGCCGACGGGGCATGACGCGGTCCGCATCCGCTGCTGAAGGAGAGAAATCTTCATATGGAAAGCTACGGTAACAGTATTAAGGGTTTTGAAATAACAAGAATTGAAAACGGCGAAGTCAGGACGGTACGGGACAGCGTAGTTACGGAATTTTCACTGGCGCTGTATATTGGCGGACGCCATTTGGTAAACCTGCTTTGTTCTTCCGGCGATCTGGACGCGCTGGTATACGGCTATCTCTTTACCGAAAGAATCATCAGAAGAAAAAGCGAGCTGATAAGCCTTACGATCAGAGAAGATGTTGCCGAAGCGGAGCTGACCGTTGAGCCCGACTTCGGGGTCGTGCGCACGATTACCAGCGGGCTTGGCCCTCAGCGGACCTCAGCATATCATTCCATGCAGGTATCCGATATCCGGCTTGCGGATGATTTTTATCTCCCGGCGGATGAACTGCTGGACAACCTCAGCGCGTTCAATACGGAATCCGCTCTTTTCACAGCCACCGGAGGCGTTCACAGCTGCGCGCTTCACAATCGCAACGGAAAAAGAATTTTCATGGAGGACATCGGGCGGCACAACGCGTTTGACAAGGCGCTCGGCCGCGCTCTTATGGAGGATTGGGAAATCTCGCAGGCCTATCTTCTCACCAGCGGCAGGGTGCCCGGATATATGGTGGTCAAGGCGCTCCATACGGGGCTTCCGATTGTTGTATCCCGATCTGCACCCACTGACAGGGCTGTGGAATTGGCCAGGAACGGCAATATGACGCTGTGCGGATTTGCACGCGGCAGGCGTATGAACGTATACAGCGCGCCGCAGCGCATATTGACCGGCTACAGCGTCTGAACTGCGGTGCCTGAGCGGCGTCCATAAGCGTTAAGAAAGTAACAAAGGTTATTGAAAATAAGTAAAAGAGTTTAATTGGAGGTATATCTGATGAGCGGCACAAAACTCAGCACCGAGAAGATTATGTATTCCTTTTTCTTCGCTTTTTCGATCATAATGATCGCGGCAGCCTTCTTTGTCGGTTCCGTCGGGGATATGTTTTCAGGATTTGTCAGGATACTCACCAGCGCCCAGGCTCTCACCACCGACGCCTGTGCCGTAGGCGGCTTGGGAGGCTCGCTGCTTAACTGCGGACTGTTGGGCCTTATAGCTTTAGCCCTGATGAAGTTCAGCGGCGCAAAATTGGGCGGCGCGTCCATCGGCGCGTTTTTTCTGACCGTCGGGTTTTCTTTTTTCGGAAAGAACTGCCTGAACATATGGCCGATAATCCTTGGAGTATGGCTGTTTTCCCGTATAAAAAAAGAGCCGTTCGGCAAATATGCCAACATGTCTCTTTTTGCATGCTCTCTGAGTCCCTTTATCAGCGAGTCTCTGTTTAACAGGAATATTGAATACCCGTTGGCCTTGGGCGTAGTTATCGCTCTTTTTATCGGGATTCTAATAGGGGTTGCATTCCCCGCCGTTACCGCACACGCGGCCACCATGCATAAGGGCCATAACTTATTTAATGCGGGGCTTTCGGCGGGATTTTTGGCTTTCCTGTTTTTTGCCATATACAAGACTCTGGTTTTAAAGCCCATGGAATTGGAAAGTAAATACGCGCTTAACGGTATCCTCAGCGACGGATTTCCGGTATTCTTTCCGGTGCTGCTCGGCTGCATATTCTTAGCTTCGCTGTTAGCCGGCTTCATACTGAACGAAAAATCTTTTAAAGGCTACATAGGGCTTTTAGGACGCACCGGACACAACTGTGATTTCACGGCGCTGGACGGTATGGGCCGTGTGCTCATCAACTTCGGCCTTTTAGGACTCGTTTGCCTTGCGTATTTTGTAATAATAGGCGCGCCTTTTACAGGGCCGACCGTTGGGTCCCTCCTCTGTATCGTGTGCTGGGCAGGTAACGGTTCCCATCCCCGGAATGTGCTTCCCATTATCGCGGGTTACGTTCTCGTATCCTTTTTGGCTGCATGGAACCTCAATACTCAGGCCATCGCCGTAGGCATCTGCTTTGCCACCGGCCTTTCCCCGATAAGCGGCCGCTGGGGCTGGCACTGGGGCGTTGTTGCCGGAGCGCTTCATTCCTGCCTGGTTTCCTATACCGCCGCTATCCATGGCGGATTCAACGTCTACAACGGCGGATTCACTTCCGGTCTGGTAGCCCTGATGCTTGTTCCCGTGCTGGAGACCTTCTGCAAGGAGATTTCGGTTAAAAAGGCGCCGAAAGCAGCAGTAAAGCAGCAGTGAAGTAGCCCTGAGAAAAATCACTTGTAAGCATCTTTTTGATTGTTCGGAAGACATTGTAATATCTGCTCGCGGCGTCATTGGAAATTACACTCTGAAAGACATTAAAAAATAAAACAGGCGGGAGATTCAAAATATGAAATCTCCCGCCTTACTCGCCTCGTTTTCCGAATTATTGGTACAGATCGTTCAAGGTAATTGCAGAAATAGTAAGGAAGCAAAAAGGGATCGTTCTAACAATGATAACAAAAGCTTCCTTAGATTTTAGTGACCAAATAAAACCGGGGCACGACGCTTTGACCATTCAGCCTCAAATTTCCGGCGTTTTTTCGAATAATTAAAACCCATAGGGCTTGTTCTCCGTTTTCTGATTTCCGAAATTTTGATGTAAGTCAAAACATCAGAAATGGAAAGCCACAATAGCATGGAATTGACACGCTAAGATAAAAATATAGGGACTGTTCCCTGACATATCGGTTTAATGGTCGGGAAAGCAAAATCCTGCCGAAAATAAAAAGTCAGCACTTTGCCCGTCTAAAGATAATGGTGAGTTGTAAAGTAAAGTGAAATAAAGATGGCTCTCAGTCATCCGTGTACAATGTAAGTAGCAATACAAGCATTGGAGGGAAGAAATTGAGCCATCGAACACATTGTACCAGTAAAAGAAATCCT
>DUUJ01000072.1 GCA_012841635.1 Clostridiales bacterium
AAAGCCAGCGCACTAAATCCACCGCGTGAATTATATCCGACACATAGGCATCCATGTAGTGCCAGCTTGCAGCGATGTCGCTGTGCTTGATGAATACGCCGTTTACTTCGTTTATCTCGGTAAGCTCCTTCATTACGCGCATTACCTCCCGCACAATGGGAATGTGGCGCCGGTTCATCGCCACCGCCAACTTAAGATTCATCGCCTTCGCCGTGCGGGCAAGCGAGTCGGACTGATATGAGTTGATGCCGGCGGGCTTTTCCATCATCACGTTGAATCCGGCCTTCAGGCAATCGTATACCACACGGTACATACGGTCGGGCTCCACAAGACACACGACACCGTCAAGCCGTCCCGCCTCTCCCGCAATCAGATCGGTATGCAGATAATATGTTCGTGGGATGTTATACTTAGCCGCCATTGCGTCGGCCTTTTCGCGTACCAGGTCGCAAACCGCGCAGACTTCACAGTCGGGTATTGAAGCAAGCGAGGGAAGATGAATCCCTCTGCCCATGGCGCCGCAGCCGATTACCCCTATTCTTACTTTTGCCATTGCCGTTTCCTCCCGTTATTCGTGTGTTGTATTCATGCTCGTTAAGTTTCTGCTCCATATTCTTACTCCGACGCCGCATATGCATGGCGCGTATTGATTATTGATTCTTCCGCTTGTGCTCACGGCAGAGATTGAAATAGTCATCAAGCGGCAATATTTCAAATTCACGGACGATATCCCGCGCCGTTGTATCTTCTCCCTCATAGAAGAGCACCACCACGCCTACGTGACCGGGGTCGTGAATAATCAGTTTATCGCCGTATTTTCGTTTTGCCGCAAGATATTTTGCCCGGTTTCGGTCAATATGCACTACCGCATAGTCGAGATTGACCTTGCCGGTAATGTGGTTTTGATAGTTAGTGGTAGTGTACAGCTGCTCTCCGACGGGATTGAGTATCCGGCTTTGATCGCTGCATATCGCGCCGACGAAGAAGGACCGGCAGGTATACGCCCAATTCTCCTGAGTGAGTCCGCCGTGATACATGGACGAGAATATAATCAGGTTGGGATGCAGAGCGGCATAAGCGTTCATCAGCTCAGCGTAGTTGAGATCAAAGCAAATAGCGAAGCCGACGCGCCCGAAATCAGTCTCCAATACCGCGGGTTCTGTACCGTAAGATATGTCGCCTTCGTCGTATTCGTCAGGCACAAGATGATTCTTGTCATATATGCCGACAATTTCGCCGTCCCGCCCGATAAGCTGGGTGGAGTTCCTGAAGGGATGATTCGTCTCCCCCTCAATAAGACGGCATGCCGAATAAGCGATATAGCATTTATGCTCGCGCGCGATTTCGCAATACATGTCGCGTATTCGATTGCCGCGATACCGGTAATATTCTTTGCGCACTTCAAGCGGCATTGACGGGAATCTGTCGCAGACTTCCGGCAATACGATCAGGTCGGGGCTGTCGGCGAGTACCTGCGCAATATTGGCTTGCAGATGGCGCTGCATTATCTGAACCATGCCTTCCATATCGCCGCTGTACCGAGCGGCGCATGACGGCTGGGAAAGGGCGGATATTTTGACAAACTTTGCCATATCATTTACCTATCTCACACATTTCATTCATCAAAGAGAAAATTGACGAAATTATCCGAGGCGACGACGAAATTATCCGCTCTGATTTTCACATCGAATGCATCGGTAATTTCCCGGGAGCTGCCGCCCGGCAGGCAGATATTCTGTCCGTCGCTTATAATGAAGGTGTTATCGAATATCTTATAATCGTCGGGAATCTCCTTCGGGCCGCCGGACTTATAGATCGACGCCGCGCGGGCGTTTGCGAACGTATTGCCGCGAACGGTGATATCGCACACGGGTGTCCCGAGTCCGTATATCAGAAGATGACAGGAAACGCTCTTGTCCGGGCGCACGAAAAAGCTCCAGCAGTTACCTGAATTGATGCAAACATTATCTTCAAACGAGCAGTTGACAAAGCCGACTTTTTTGCCTGCTTCTTCATCATCGCCGGCATATTCGCCCGACCAGATTTCAAAGCACTGCTGACAGTCCCACAGCACATTTTTGCGGAAATGAATATTATTCCAGCCGGTATAGACCGGTTGTCCCTGCATGGTGAAGGCAACGTCATATACGCCTGTAAAGCGGCAGTTTTCTACCAGAACATCGCTTGAATCGGACCAGCACTCTATACAGTTGCCGTAACGGGTGTCGGGCTTCGGGTAGCCGGGAAGCTCGGAGCCGCCGATGTTGATGAAATCACAGTTTCCGATATAAGCGCCGCTGACGGTGCCGGAGATACCGTGACCGCCGGTTCCGTTCAGCTCTATGCCGGTAACCCGTATATTGTCGGAGAATCCGATACTTCTGATGTTGCAGGCTATTCTGATATCGTCGGAAAGAGCCGCGGGAGATTCGCCCCCGGTCTTAACATAGCAATACCGGTTGTCAGAGAAGAAGTCCCACTCCTTTTCAAGCCCCTCGGTGCTGAAACGCTTGTGACCGTATACCTTGCCGCCGACAAGCAAAAATCCCGCGTTCGTGTCAAGCTCCGTGATATTTCCCCCGAAACATGACGGATCGCTGAGGTCAACGCGCCATATGGAGTCGGACACACGCTCCCAGGCAGAGGGATACGGAAGTTTATACTGCGAGAGAACCGGCTTTGCGCCGTCTCCGTATGATGTGATCTCGGTCGGGTGATCTCTGTCCGGACCATCGGGCAACTTCACGCGGCCGTAGAAAGTGTCTCCGCTGCGAAGGCAGAGTTTGTCGCCGCCGGACATCAGCGAGATGGCTTTGGTTACCGTAAGCAGCGCGCTGTCCTCGCTGAGACCGCTGTTGCCGTCGCTGCCGGAAGAAGATACATAGTATGTTTTCATAGTCGAAATCCGCCCTTTCAAATCATAATCGTTATCCTCTGCCGGAGATTCTGTTTCCTCCGCAGAGGTGTTTTTTTCAGCCGTTGTTTCCGACGTATTTCCCGAATCGGTGTTTTCGCAGGCATTAAACGGAAACAACAACAGCCCGCAAAGGAGCAATGCAGCTATTCTTTCGGTATTAGACTTCATGATAAATATCCTCTGCGGAAACAAACTTTTATGCGGAACAGCTCACTCAAAAATTGATTCGGGAAGTCAGGAAAGCTGCCGTCGAATTCCGCTTCCGCAATATAACAGAATCCCGGCTGATTGCCTGCGCTGTATGTATTGTCTTCCCTTCCCGTCCGCAAAGATCGGTTCAGAATTGCCGGCTGCGGATGTTTTCGCGGTGAGTTCATTATACCATATTTTTTTGAAGATTTCTCTTAAATACGGCTTATATCATTTAGCAGCCACACCATTTTCTTTTACTGAACATCAAAACCGCTATGGTCATAACAGTAAAACACATCATAAATATCAGCATGGCAGCCAACCCTTTCCTGAGCATCGGCGTCGCGCGCATAAACGAGACATAATCGGCATACCCGAAAATTTCCGCGCCGGATCTGTTCAGCAGCGCCGGGAACAAGGTGAATGACGAAACGACAGCCGTTGCCGACAGAGCTTTCTCAAAAAGACATGACATGCCGCACATAGTAAGGGCGAACAGCATGGCGGCGGATATCCTGACAAAGTAAAACAGAACGATATATCCGATTATCGTCAATTCAAGTCGGCTTTCTCCGAAAATTTCAAGCGACATTATCGGAGCTTTGTATAAAGGCAGCATAAATGCCCGACTGATGAAATAAATATCGGGAATATTCCATACAGCCGACATGACGGCGGAAATCAGCGACGACGTGAGTATTTTTGCCGCGAAAGTGTGTTTTCTCCCTTTTTTCGATACTCGGAGTATCTGCGCGAAACCTCCGGAGGATATACGACTGTAATATTCTGAGGAAAATATGCCGGAAAACAATATCAGCAGCGCGGCGTATAATGTCCAGTCGAACGGTGACAGAAACAGTTTTTTCCAGCCGGTGTCATACACAAACCACGCTTCATTTCCCTCGGCGGCAAGCCGGTCAATATACGCGGCGTGGGATTCAATGTCGGCGAGCAGTTCGTTGCGGCTGTAAGCGTAATTGTACTTCTTGAGATATTCTTCATATTCCCGGTAAGTTATCGTTTTGTCAATATACTCCTGCTGGACTTTTTCCCGCCGCGCTATTGTTTCGTTTATCATCTGCCGTTCATCCGCGATATATTGTCTCTTTTCATCGGTCATCTCCCCTGCAAGAGTTGTCATGTATTCACGATAAACACCGTCGGAGAACGATTTAGACGGCTGATATGAAGAATACGAAATCAGGCATTTTACCGCGAGCAAAGCTAACAATATAACGATATATCGGGATGAAATCAGAGTTTTGTATATTTCGGCCGAAAACAGCGAGGGCAGTCTGTGATTCGCGGCTGTATGCTTTTTCTTCATTAAGAAGTTCGCCGCCGCTTTCTCTCTGACTGACGAAAAAACCGAAGACACGCGGAACCTTGCCGCTTCTCCGCCGATGCAGTATTTACATACGCATATCACCGAGAAAAGCAGGATAAGCGAAATATACGCAACGGGAGCCAAAATCTGATATCCGACGCATCCGCCGAACACATTTGCCGAACAGAATCTTACAAACAGCGGACTTACGGATGAAACCGAGATAAGATTCAGTTTCTTCAAAGGCGAGTCGGCGTTTAAATAGCGTAAGACAGATAAAAGATAATTCAGCCCGTAAACGCCGAGACCGCCGGTAAATGTCAAAGCATAGTTATATAAAAACACGCTGACGGCGGCGGTCATGAGCGCAAACAGGGAGAACGCGGCGTATTTTACCGACAGCGATATGAGCAGATATTCGCCGATCGAGATGATATTATACGAATATGTATAGTCATCCAGCGCCTGGATTGCGTTCGCCGGATTGCTCAGTCCGAGTCTGAAAGCAAATATCAGCAGAGTTTCGGCGCTGAAAACAATAACGACGGCGGCGGTAATCAGAAGCAGCACCGCAATCTTTGACAGCGCAGTCCTGATTCGTCCTCCCCGAGAGACGCGGACGAGCGGCATCATCCCCGTCTGCTTCTCCTGAACGAACAATACCGACGAGACGGCGAGAAGCACGGCGAAGATAAAGAGATTCACAATGTCGTATCTGAAATACTCATTCCAACCGCGGATATGTTCCAGATTTATAACGACATTGTCCCGCGCTTCTGAATACAGTTCGATAACTTTGCGCTGATACCGGCAGGTGTATGCGTCGTCCGGGATGTTCATATACCGGAATTCAGCCAGATTGTCTTCGGCTTTGTCAATAACGCGCTGAATATTTTCAGGATATCCCCTGATTTTTTCTATGCTTCCGTAAAGCTTGTCAAAAAGCAGGCTGTCGCTGAATCCCTCCGGAGCGTAGACCGAAGGAAGCTCATCGATTTCAACGTTGAAAACGCCGAGCGAATGCTGCTGAAAGATGCGTTTTTCCTGTTCCCGCTGCCAGTCGAGAATAAATTCGTGATATTCGTCTATTTCTTCGGGGGAGGAATAATATTTCTCAAAAAACTCATCCACGGAGTCGGACGGAAGCTCCCCTTCGGGAATACGAGCGGAATAAACGCACAGAATGGCGTTCAGAGCCAACAGACAGACGAATGTAATCCGGATAAACCTCAGAGACAGCAGCTTGCGGAATTCAAATAATACTATCATAACTCAAAAGACATTCTGTTCGTGCAAAAAGCCTCCGGGTCTGTTCCAGGTACGGGGATAAACTGCATATTCACCCGATACCGTGTCATAGACTATCTTTCCCCCGCCGGATTTATACCATGTCATTACCCCAAACATCTCATGAGTGTCGAAGCCGCCGTAGTCAACAATCAGTTTGCCGTCAACCTCGATAATAGCGCTGTAACTCGGTAAATATTCATCGCCGAGATCAATCACCGTCTCCGGCTCGCCGCCGCTGAGAGGGATGCGCATCAGCTTTCCGCCGGTATTGTTCACAATATCTTTGTTTTTAAAATCATCATGTCCCAAATAGTATTGGTATTCATCATAGACAGGAATATAGTACAGAAAGCCGTCATATATTCTGAAATTCCATAATTGCGGGAGCTGAAACTGACTGTACTCTCCGGTCAGCAGATTTATCCTGATTATATATTCAATTCTGATATCGCTGTCCGGATCGGAACCGTAACCTATATAGTACAGATATCCGTTATCCATCTCTGACATATCGAGCTGCGCCGGTGTCCATATAGGGACGGGAATATCTGTCTCGATCTTGTCGTTGCCGCTCAAATCGGTTGAATATATCATAATGTCGTTGATGAAATAATACCTGTTATCATAGATAAATGTGGGAATATCGACGAAATCATCCATGTATTCAAGCTCGTCCGCGATAATATCATATCTGTATGTCCGATAACCTTCGGTCGGTTTGTCGTATGGATTATCGGCTTCGTACATCAGGTATTTTCCCCACAAATATCCGTCGACTATAGAGAAGTCGGACATAGTTCTTCCCGACAGACCGTAATTCAGAAAAACTTTCGTTTCGTTTGTGACAAAATCATATCTGACCGCTTCATACCATCTTTCCTGCGTCGCTTCGTCAAAGTGATAATCAAACGGCAGAATCAGGATGTTTTTGAAGACATAAAATCTGTTAACTGTGCTGAAAATACAATCGTTTCTGTGTTCGCACAGCGGATCGGGACATAATACCGTTACCTCTCCCGTGTTGATGTTGAAGCGATTCAGCACAGCGCCGATACCGTCGTCTTTTCTAAGAGACATATACATATAACAGTTGTCAAGATAACGGTTTTCGGAAGATGCAGCTGCCGAATCGCTGTTGACACAAGATGTCAATATCAAAAGAAGCACAATCAGTATTTTAAATGCGAATCGTTTCAATTTTGATTCCTCCTTGGGTTTTCAGAACAAAACAAAAAGTCTTGAACGGGATTTCTCAAAAGAACCGGCAGCTTGCGGAATTCAAATAATACTATCATAACTCAAAAGACATTCTGTTCATCCAAAAAGCCGCCGGGTCTGTTCCAGGTACGGGGATAAACTGCATATTCACCCGATACCGTGTCATAGACTATCATTCCCCCGCCGGTTCCATACCATGTTATTACCCCAAACATCTCATGAGTGTCGAAGCCGCCGTATCCAATGATCAGTTTGCCGTCAACCTCGATAATCGCATTGTAACTCGGTAAATATTCATCGCCGAGATCAATCACCGTCTCCGGCTCGCCGCCGCTGAGAGGCATACGCATCAGCTTTCCGCCGGTATTGTTCACGATATCTTTGTTTTGAAAATCATCATGTCCCAAATAGTATTGGTATTCATCGCAGACAGGAATATAGTACAGAAAGCCGTCATGTATTTTGGAATTCCATAATTGCGGAAGCTCAAACTGACTGTACTCTCCGGTCAGCAGATTTATTTTGATTATATAAGAAATTCCAATATCACTGTCCGGAGCGTAACCGCAACCTATATAGTATAGATATCCGTTATCCATCTCTGACAGATCGAACTCCGCATATGTCCCTATCCCTGCGGGGAACGGAAGCTCTGTCTCGATCTTATCGTTCCCGCTCAAATCGGTTGAATATATCAAAATGCCTGTGATAAAATAATACCTGTCATCATAGACAAATGTGGGAACATCAACGAAATTGTCCATGTATTCAAGCTCGTCCGCGATAATATCATATCTGTATGTCCGATAACCTTCGGTCGGCTTGTCGTATGGATTATCGGCTTCGTACATCAGGTATTCTCCCCACAAATATCCGTCGACTATTGAGAAGTCGGACATAGTTCTTCCCGACAGACCGTAATTCAGAAAAACTTTCGTTTCGTTTGTGACAAAATCATATCTGACCGCTTCATACCATGCTTCCTGCGTCGCTTCGTCAAAGTGATAATCAAACGGCAGGATCAGTATATTATCGAAGACATAAAATTCGTTAACTGTGCTGAAGATACAGTCGTTTCCGTGTTCGCACAGCAGATCGGGACATAATACCGTTACCTCTCCCGTGTTGATGTTGAAGCGATTCAGCACAGCGCCGATACCATCGTCTTTTCTAAGAGACATATACATATAACAGTTGTCAAGATAACGGTTTTCGGAAGATGCAGCTGCCGATTCGCTGTTGGCACAAGATGTCAACACCAAAAGAAGCACAATCGGTATTTTAAATGCGAATCGTTTCAATTTTGATTACTCCTTGGGTTTTCAGAGCGCAGATTGTACAATGATGCTGCAATGGGAAACAGTATATCCATAGCGAAGATTCTGCGGCAGAATTGAACTGACAGACAGCAATTCGAAAGGAATTATCACTATGGACCAAAACAATTATAACACAGCGCATCGAAAAGGTCAACACCCGGCTTCGGAAAAGCGGCATCAAATCGAGGGCGGACAGAATACAGATCCTCGGTCGGCTTGCTGCAAATTCTTCGTGAACCGTCGCAGTCTGATATTGCGATTTAAAAATATTTAATAAGCAAAATTATGATAATGTATGTGTTTTTATATTATATGGCGTTCACCGCATAAGACAGCCGTTATCCAATTTGAAAACAAAATCCGCTTTTTGAGCCAGAGATTCGTCGTGCGTAACCATAACAACGGTTTTCTTATACTTTTTTTGAGCTGACAAAATCGACTCCATCATTGCGTTTGCCGTTTTTTTATCAAGATTTCCCGTCGGCTCGTCGGCAAATAAAATTTCCGGATTATTAGCCAATGCGCGCGCTACCGCTACCCTTTGCTGTTCTCCGCCGGACATTTCGCCGGGTATGTGATGAACGCGCTCTTGTATGCCGAGTGTGTCGCATAAGTCGAGTATATGTTCCATATCGGGTTTTTTATTATCCATCAGAACCGGCGTGCAGATGTTTTCGAGCGCGGTCAATGTCGGAAGCAACCCGTAATCCTGAAATACATACCCTATCGTTTTCCGTCTCAATAAAGCCTGTTTGCCCGCCGAGAGCTTATAGATGCTGACATCATTATATAATACCTCTCCCCGCGTGGGATACAACAGCCCTCCGAGTATGCGCAGCAAGGTACTCTTTCCGCTGCCCGAAGGTCCTACTATCACGGAGAACTTTTCCTGCGCTATCTCCAAACTCGTTTCCCGCAGGGCGATAATTCGGCTTTCGCCCTGCATATATTCTTTCTCTATGTTTTTGGCGCAAATATTCATCCCGCATTCCTTTCGCGAAACTGTTTCGCTCCCGATTCATCCTCAATCCCTTTAACGGACAGGAATACAGATGCCGCGAGTGTGATTATCATCGTCACAACAATAATAAGAATTCCTATGTATGAAATCGAAAATTTATCATATTGGTACAGATTCAGCTCCGCTATTTTTGAGTATATGTCATAGATATAATATATATATAAAGCAGCGAACACCAATATCCCCGTCGCAAAAGGAATCGCCGCTCCCGCTGTATTCAGTTTGACTATATCCGCTGTCGAGTATCCTATTCTTTTCAGAATAATAAATTCATCACGCCGGTTCAGGAGCTTTTGAGTGTGGAACAAAAATAACGAAAAAACCGAAATAACACAAATCAAAAAGCTCATCATTACAGCAATCCTGTAATATGTTATCCCGTTATTTTGAAACAACATCCGCTCGCCTGCCTGATTTGTAATCGTTATGCGCGGATCAATCACGGCTTTATTCAACTGTTCATCTGCCGCGCTATAATCGGATACGTCATTTTTCAGATATAAATATAATCTTTCGCCGTATGAGTTCGCCCTTAAAAACGTATTGCCGTTTATATAAAATTCCGCAATATTATCATCATACGGATAATTTCGAAGTATCGCTCCTATCGTTAGTTCGATGCTGCCGGTTTCTTCGCTGAATACATTAATTTTATCTCCTATATGATATTTGGGATTTTGCGCATCATATTCGTTATCCGTTATAGCGGCAAAATAATCGTTATTCAATACGTCATCCAGATTCCCTTCCGCTAAATAATCTTTAAGCTTATTACGGGCGAAATCATTCAACTCGAAAAACATTATTTCATCTTGATTGTTTTCTGTATAATAAGCGTTTTCGGAGTCAGTTCCGCCGGAGCAGTATACCCGATATACCGTATCAATCAGGTTAATGTTTTCAACATCGGCAATGAAACCCGCAAAACTGTTGTCATTAAAACTTTCAGCCGGAACTGCAATACAGTAATCCGCGTCGGAATAAATTCCGCCCGACGGATATATCGAACTGCCTTGCGCGCTCGTAATATAAATACCGCAGATGAACAGCGGAAAACAGACGAGAAACACAAATAAACATGTATACATTTTGTTCCGGCGAATATTTAGTATGTTGTAATCAAATATAAATGTTTTTCCGTTAATATACGCAGCCGAACTTTTTTTCACAAAACCGGAATATGTTTTTCTTTCCCCTAACAGCCGTATAAGCAGGAACAGGGCGGACAACATCAAAATACAGAAAAACGAAAGCGCCGATAAAACTAAAACGGCCGGTTTATATTCATAATCGAATGTAAGAAAATTCGTATATTGCCCGTATGATGCGCCGCGATTTTTTATCATTATCGGGAACAGCTGCGACGCGCATCCGAAAGCGGCAAAAAATGCGCACGCCCCGACGATAAGATAATCGATAAAATATAATACGACTATTCCGGCGGGTGACATACCCAACGATGATATTTTACGATAATCTTCATATTCACTGTCTGTTTTCAGCTTCATAGCAGCGAAAATACACAAGCCAGAAAAACACAAACCGATTAATACAATAAAGATATCTCCTGAAGCAATAACAGCGGAATCAAGTTTTTTAGTATTATATGCCAAATTAAAATCGCTATTATAGTTTTCTTTCACAGTCTTATAAATTTGCACACCTATATTAACGGCATCATTACTCTTATCCGTTAAACTGCAAAAATATATATCATTATAGAGATTTGTTTGTTCTTGAAAATAATTCACCAACCTGTTGTTTGACGAGACTGCAAATATTTCCTTGTTGACAGGGTCTTCTGAATAATAAACGCCCCTGATTTTTAATTTAAGCTGATTTCCATACTCATCCGTCAAATCCGGAAAAACTATCGTATCATTTTTGATAAAATCGGCAAAATAATAATAAAGATACTTGCTTATATAAATTTCATCATAAGACAGCTTTGTTATATCACATCCCATATCCGAAAAATAACTTGCAAGCTCACAGGATGAGTTTAAATAAATCATCAGGATTCTTGTATGTTTGGCTGTTTTATCCAATGTCGGAAGAACATCTTTGTATATCGTATACAGATTTACCCCCGATGTAATCAGATCGACTCCGACCGATGGGATTTTTTCAATATTATCATAAATGTCCGCCTTGCCGCCATCCAATGTAAGCATATAATCAAAAGGCATTTGACTTAAATTAAGGTTTCCTCTCGCGCCCGACTGCGAATACATAAGAGAACTGCTTATTAAAAGTCCGCTCATCATAAATGAAATGAACAATATTATATTATTTGCCGTTCTTTTTTGTATGTTGCGTTTTAAATATAATAGAATGAATCTCATATTTGCCTCATTTGTTGTTTGACTTGACGGGTATGGCTGTCGGAAAGACCTTCATAAAAAAGTCTTTATAAAATCTTATAATAGATATCTTTTTTAATGCCTGATTGCTGTAAAATCTCCGTCAGCCGTAAAGATCGTCATACCGCTCGAACTCGTCAAGCAGCGCGGTGTCGCTGAATCCGTATTTGACAAGCTCGATCTGCACAAAGCGCGACTGTTCCACGCCGGCGCCGTAGAATGAGTCCTTCACCGGCTCCTGCCAAGGGTAATAATCATCCTTAAGCACGGTGAGCTTCAGCTGCGCCGTCACTTTCGGGCGGAGGTCGGGGGTAAATGTCTTTATGTCGATGTAATATTCACGGTCGGTCAGCGTTGTGTACTGTATCAGTTTTCCCTGCCGCGTTTCTTCGGGTATCTTCTTTCCGACCGGAAATACGTTGAGCGTAAATGAACCTAAAGCAGTGAAGTCATTCGACACGCTCCAGTCGCTCATTATAACTTTATCCGGCGACGAGGGGCTGTGCACGAGGATTATGTCGTCATCGCCCTGAACCTTCGACGAAACCTGTATTAAATCGTCGCTTTCGATGCGGATGTTGAGGTTATAGCCGCCGAACCCCAGCGGCGCCATGATGCGCGGCTCGTTGAGCTTAAGCTGTTCATGCGAGAATACGTCGTCGCCGTCTTCGATTATTCTGCCGTCATCCGATACCCAGCGCCCGCAATCCAACTCTTCGGGGATATAATCCCAGTAACCGGGTATTTTCGAGGCTTTTATCCAGCAGCGCCGCGCTGATTCTGAGCGAATTTTCTATGTTTGTATCTTCGCTTGTTTTGTCTGTTTCGACAAAAAAACATGAATGCAGGAAAAGCGCGCAGATCAATATGCAGATAAATAAATGCTTTTTCATGTTATATTTACCAATATTCCGTGTATGTCGGCGATTTTGCGGTACTGCCGGTGACAACTCTTTAACGTTTTTGATTTGCCGCGGTTTTATTCCGCAGTATCCTGTCCAAAAGTATTTTCGGGTCGGATCGGTATATCGGCAATGGATATTTATCGGGATTATTTTATCTCCCCGTTATCCATTACGAGGATGCGGCCGGCTTTTTCCGCTATTTCCGGGTCGTGGGTGACGAGGACGACGGTCAGGTTGTTTTCCGCGTGCAGTTCCGACAGAATATCAAGTATCGCATCGGCGTTCGCCGAGTCAAGATTGCCGGTCGGCTCGTCGGCGAAGAGTATCTTCGGGCGGTTGATAAGCGCTCTTGCAATCGCAACCCGCTGCATCTGTCCGCCGGAAAGCTCGCTTGGGAAGTGGCTGAGCCTGTCGGCTATCGAGAGCCGCTCGACAAGCTCCGCAAACCACCGCTCGTCAAGCTTGGCTTCCTTAAACAACGATGAGATGACTATATTTTCCCTCGCCGTCATCACCGGGATAAGGTTGAACTGCTGGAAGATAAAACCGATTTTTTCACAGCGCAGCTTTGCGCTTTCCCGCTCATTGAAGCGTCCGATGTCTTCGCCGTCGATCTCGACTTTTCCTTTGGTCGGAGAGAGCAAACCGGCAAGCATATGCAGCAGAGTGGATTTACCGCAGCCGGAGGTGCCGGTTATCGAGACAAACTCCCCCTGCTCTATCGAAAGAAAGACGTCCTTTACGGCGTATATCGTTTCTTCCCCCTGTAAAAACATTTTGGTCAAGTCGGACGCTTTGATTGCTTTCAATTTCTTTCTCCTTCTCCTCAGAGCGGCTTCTTATTTTCAGGTATGAGCGGTATAAGATACGCAAGCAGCAGCACCGCAAGCGTCAGCGCAAAAAACGAAACCGAGAACAATGACACGGGCACACCGTATATAAGGTTCATAGCAACAACCGGCAGAAGCCCGAAAAACGCCCCCGCAAACAACGCCGCCCCCGCCCGCGAAAGATTCTCCCGGAGCATTGAATCGAATATTACATCGCCGGTGCCGCCTAACAGCCGGTAAGTTGAATATTGTTCCCGGCGCAGCTCGAATTTCAGCCGCTGCAGCTGTATGATTATAACGGCAGATGTGAAGATAAGGCAGAAGCAGAGGGCAAAAAAGATCCATGTCAGCGCCCGGTTCAGCTTCAGGCTGTCAAGGTATTGCCGCCGCGTATCGGTGACGCTGATATCTTTCCCCGCGCATTTTTCGGCTATCAGCCCCCGAAGTTCGTCAAGCTCCGAGTCGGTCGTTCCTTTTTTTGCGGTTATCTTTATATCGGTCGGAAGCGGCGGCTCTCCCGCGATAAGCTCGTAATTTTCCCGGGTACAATAAAACATGATTGAGGAAGCTTTTTTGTCTTTGCCGCAATATCCGGCGACAATAACGTCTTTTATCTTTTTTCCGTCGGATGAATACAGCTCGACGGTTTCCCCGACGGGGAAATGTTCGCTGAATTTTCCCTCTGCATAGATACTGCCTTCGGAGAAAATATTTCCGGTTTCGCTCTCTCTGCTTTTGAGTTCTTCGATTTCGTTATTGCTGAAGGTCTTGAGGGAAACATAGTAATTATCCCCGTATCCTGCGGCATTTATGGCGCCGTAAGGCGCCTTGATTTGGAAGTTGTTGTTTCGGCAGCTCCAGTCAACCGAATCCACACAGGGGAGCGCCTCGAAATCTTCGATATCGGCTTTTGTCAGATAAGCATCTTTATAAGTAAGGTGTCCGCGGAGGACAAACGAATCGACTGCAGCGGCGGCATCCGCGCCGCAATAGAAGATGAATAAAAACGAAACCGCGATGACCGGAACGGCGGCAACAGCGGCGGCACGATCGATTCTGACATCCCGTTTAATGTAAACCTCTGAAATCAGCTTCTGCGGAGCGATGTTTAATAGCCGCTGCTCGCTGCCGGGTTTTGGGGGATTAAGCGAATAATACGACTTTGAGAAAATATCTTCCCGCCGCGATATCCTGTATATCGCAAGCTGCAAAGCCGCAAAGAAAACGGCGGTAGTTCCCAAAGCCGTGCGCAGCGTCGACGAAAACGAAAAGCGGTATACCATCCTGCTGAAAGTAAAGTCGCCTGCTGCGAAATTGAAGAAGTATTTTGCGACAAGTCCGACAAAGAGGTTCCCCGCCGCGATGCCGATGATAAGGGAGACTATGTAAACCGACATCAGCTCGGCTGTAAGAAGACGGTTAATTTTGGATGGAGATATCCCGACGCTCCTCATCAGCGCTATGTCATCTTCCTGTGACTTCAGCGCCATGCGGACGGTAAGAGAGAGCGGGAAAAGCTGTATCAGAATAAAGAAAATCTTAAAAGGAAGGGCGTTTCCCGGGCTTGAACTTTTGGGAGAGTAGATAGGATCGGTAAAATCGCCTATCATAAGATTCGGCGCGTATGCGTCCCGGATCTTTTTAACCTCGCGTAAAACCCGCATTGCGTCGTTTTTGCCGCCCTCTACGCTGATATAAAGCGTTCCGGATGCGTATCTCATATCCGCGCCGGCGATTCCGGCAAAAAGTTCGGCCTGCTCCTCGGTCAAATTCAGGACGGTAACGGCGGCGCTGCCGTATCTTTCAAGCGCCCTCTCGGTCTCGCCTCTCGCCGATGAATCCAAAAATACCGATATGAGGGTCAGACAGAAGACAAACATCGAAAACACGGCTAAAAGCCGCAGCGCCTGAGTTTTGTTCCGCTCAAAATAGCGGCGGACGTATATATGCATAAATTTGCCTCCCCGGCATAAGATAATTAGAGTATCATCCTGTCTGCTCGCTCAGATACAGCGCCGCCCGCTTCTGTATGTTTTCGGTACACTCTTCCTTCGTCTCTCCGCCGGAAATGAGGCGGCTCAACTCCTCGCCGATGATCTGCTGGATTGTGAGGTCGGGACGGCTGACGGAGGTTATTCCCTCTATATATTCTTTCAGATACTCAGCTTCATCGCAGCTGATATGACCGATATTGACGGGATTTCCGCCGGGAACGACATAAGTGCTTGCGGCGTCAACCCCGCGGACTTTATAAGCCTTTTTCATCACTGCGTTAAAAGCATCGATATTTACCGGAAATCCGCCCGTGATATTTTCCTGCCGCTTGCGGGAGAGGCAGAATTTGATAAATTCGGCGCACTCGGTTTTGCGAGCCGATCCGGAGCTTATCGCAAGCTCGTTTTGAACTAAAAGAACCGCCGAGCCGTCTCCGCCGGGGGTGCCGAGCAGTGCCATATCGCCGCCGAAATATCCGGCTTTTGTCTTCCAGTAGCTTTCAAAGCTTGGAATTATCTCTGCCGAAAGCAAGGCTTCGTCGTTTTGAATCATCAGCCGCACCTCTCCCCTTGATGCGATATCGTTGTCGGCGTTTTGCAGGTCATACGGGGATTTTTCCGGCAGCAGCATGATAAAATCGAGCATATCTGCGAATTCCGCGCCGAATTTCGGCTCGTTTGTCTCTTTGTCGATAAATTTTGCGGACATATAGTTTTCAAAATATATGACGAACTGCTTTCGGTTTATATCCGAAAAGACGGCTTTTCCCGGATGCGCCGCGGCTAAAGCCAAATAGTCTCCGGCTGTGAAACGGTCGGTTTTCACGAGAGTCTCATTTACAAGGCTTTCTTTTGCGGCAAAGGTGAAAAAGCTGAACTGAGTAATTATCGAGTATTGTTTCCCGCCAACCTTTGAAAAATCGAGGATGTTGCCGAAGTAATCGTCAGGTTCGATGCCGTCCTTGCCGAAATATTCGCCGAGATCGGCGAATAGCCCTTTTGAGCAATAGCTATAATACGGCATCGCCTGGCTTATATTGATAATATCCGGCGCGTTGTCGGTGACGATATCGGCGTTAAGTCGGGTAATGCCGCCGAGACGGTCGGATGGGGTGTCATACTGCGAATAGTCTTTGATTTCGATCCTTGCCCCGATTTTGTTTTCTTTATTAAACGCGGCGACGGCATAGCGCAGCTCTTCGCCGGGCGACCATACGCCGAATGTCAGCGCGGTTTTGAGGGAAATATCGTCCGGCGGAACCGGCGTCAGCAGGCAGATTGCCCCATCGGGAGAAGAATTCCCGCGGCTGAGCGCAACTATCCTGCCGTCGTCAAGCAGTTTTATCCGGGTAAAGCTATATTCTTCGGCCGAGATATCCGACGCCGAATAATCGCAGATAAGACGGCTTTTCCCGCTCTTTTCGGCGCCGTAAATACCGTTTTCCGCCGTATTCCGCAAAGGAGATTATTTTTTCGTCTCCGACAGCGGACAGGGGTTCCGATATGCGGTATATACCATTGACATCTTTGGTTTTGCTGCTTTGACAGGAACACAGAAATACGGCGGCTGCCAAAACAAGAGATATTATATTAATCAATCTCATATCCGCACCGCCCCTTATAGCGTCCTCTGCGTTTTCGCCCTCGCCGCAATCGCCGGGTCGTGCGTCACGAGCAATACAGCCGTGCCGAAGTCCCGGTTTATCCTTTCAAACAGCGAAATTACCTCTTCGCCGCTTGCTTCGTCGAGGTTTCCGGTCGGCTCGTCGGCTAAGATTATCCCCGGGTCACAGGAAAGGGCGCGGGCGACAGCGACGCGCTGCTGCTGACCGCCGGAGAGTGTCGCCGCCTTCTGATTTGCGTAATCGCTCATCCCGATTTCGGAAAGCAGCGAGCCGATTTTTTCACCCCGCTGTTTCGGCGGGATGCCGGCGTACATCATCGGAATTTCGATATTTTCGTAACAGGTAAGCGACGGAATCAGAAAGAAGGACTGAAAAACGAACCCGATCTCCCGCCCCCGCATCCGGGCGAGCTGTTTTTCCGACATCTTCGAGACGTCCTCGCCCTTGTAGAGGTACTCGCCGCTGTCAAACGTTTCGAGACAGCCCAATATATACAAAAGCGTCGACTTCCCGCAGCCGCTCCGCCCTCTTATCGAAATGAAGTCTCCTGGCACTATGTCAAGGCTGAAATCGGTCAGAACCTTCCGCATCGTTTCGCCTTTCCCGTATGATTTATATATATTTTTTAACGAAATCATATATTATCTCCGTATCTTACCCTGTCGAGCATGTCGACGGCGCGCAGTCTTATGAGCGTTACCGCCGCCGTTACAATAATAATGAAAAGATAAACTAAAAGCCCGTATTTCAGCGCCCCGATTTTCGGGGAAAAGGAGACGGCTCCCGCGACGGCGAAGCTACCCATCAGCGGCGACAGCAGAGCGCCGAGCGCCGTTCCCGCAGCCGCGCCCGCAAAAGTGACGAGGAAATACTCAAGCAGCGTCGCCGCCGTCAGCCCGCTCTTTGACGCGCCGCAGATATACCGGACGGAAAGGTCGTATTCCCGCCGGTAAAGGCTTATCAGCAGCACCCCGACAAGCCCGAGCGCCGCCGAAGTCATGACGATAAGCAGCAGCAGCTTCAGAATTCCGGCAAAATTCAGCGCCCCCGCGCCGGACTGCTCGACCTGCTTCACCGGATTTTTCGCGTAAACGTGATAATCAACTCCGGAAGAATCGACCGCCACCCGAATTTTCTCCATCAATTCCGCCTGTTCCGGGATTTTCAGGCTGACGTTGAGGAATATCGGCGATTTCAGTATCATCTCCGCCGATTCCTCCCCAATCTCAGCGGCAATGCTTTCATAAGCGAGGGCGCAGGAGGATTCGTCCCCGAACTCATACATAATTCCGTAAACATCGGCGTCGGCGGCGCTCTGCGCCCGGCGAAGCTGCAGCTCAACCGACAGATTTGTGTTTGCAACAACAAACAGCAGCGCGAATACGACAAGAGTTTGAACAAACAACGCCCGATAAAGACCGCGGTTCGCCTTGATATAGTGCCTCAGCAGTTTTGCTTTCGTCATGCTTCCGCCCCGCTTTCTCTTTCCAGCCGCCGAAGCAGCTCAACGGGTTTGCGCGAACATATCTTTTTTGAATATATCACAGCGATGAACAGCGCCTCCGCCGCGCTTAGCAGCAGGGGAATCAGCGCGCAGGCAAGCCCGAACTGCCAGGAAATTATATCTTTAAGAAGCCTGCCGAAGACGGGCGCGCAGAGTATCAGAATCAGTTGGGAAAGCAGCATCACGGCGAAATATTCGGCAAAAAGCCGCCTTGCGATTTCCGCCCTGTCGGCGCCGAGGGAGATTAGAATTCCGTATTCCCGTATCCGGTTTTCGGCGTTGAATTTCACGATGTTTCCGATCTGCAAAAGGTTCAAAAGCAGCGACGCCGCTCCCAATAAAAGCGCCGTAAGCATTTTGGCGGTCGCGCCGCGGAGGGTTGACGAGAAATACTCCCGCGAGGTCAGGCTTTTCGTAACCGAATAGCTTTTCAGCGCAGCCGCAGCGGCTTTTTCGGCGGTTTGGGCCGAATCCGCCGCAATAATATAGTCGCTGACCGCCGCCCGAAGTCGGGTTGATTTCATCAGCGTCCCGTAAGGGAGGAATATCCTGCCCCGCAGATTGTTCGTCCCGATAACTCCGACCACCCGAAGTTTCAGATCCGCGGCGGCAAAGACGTCCCCGACGGATAGTCCGGCGGCTTTCTCGGCGACGCAGATATCTTCTTCGGACAGCGCCTCTTCGGAGGTGAAAAAGCGCCCTTCAATCACGGCGAATCGGTGTGTTTCGAGGAAACGGCCGTCGACTCCGGCAAGATAAACGCTTTCGCCGGAGATATCGTCGGAGTACATCGCGCCGCAGACGACCGAACCGGAACCGGCGCCGAATTTCCAGTCGCTCAGCGGGACAGGCTCATTCGCCGAGACAAAAACGATACCGTCGTCTCCGCTGCCTATCTTGTAGCTTGAGATATCCGCGAAAAAAGCGTCGATATACCCGCCGGATATGAAAATGCCGATAAACCCCGCCGCAAACGACAAAACGAGCAGCAAGTTTACCCAGATGTTGGAAAAAAGGCTTTTGAGCGTAAGTTTCATCCAATTAACCTCCGCCGTTCGGAACGAGCTTGATGACGCTTGCGTCCATCGGGCAGCTTATGTAAAAAGCGCCGTCGTCGTCTTTTTCGAGATAGCAGAAATCCGAGATGTCCCCGGCTTGATGAAGGGTACCTTTATATTCGCCTTCGAGGGTGAACAGGTCGAGCGTCTGGTGCATCATGCTTAATACATATACCAGACCGTCTTCAATTATGAAATCCGCCGGCATGTATTTCAGCGGGAATTCGAAATAGTAAGTAAGCCCCGGCGCGCCCTTTGTATAGGAAGTCAGATTGTGCTTTCCCGCGACCCGCATATAGCTCCCCTGACTTGCTTTCAGCTCATATGTCTCGACCATATATAAAGTCCCGCCGTAATACCTGAGATAACCGTCTATCCGCTGAAATTTGGCCGCCCTCGCCTGATCCAGCTGAATCGGGCTAAGATCAATCCTGTATGTGTAACAGGAATCCCCCATTATGAAGTTGCCGGAGAGAAAGAGCTCATCGGTTCCGCCGCAGGTCATCGAGGTGTAGTATTCCGCCCGCTTGTATGTGTTTTCTTCAAGCGGTATCTCGCCGACATATGAGTAGTTTTTGCCGTCCAATATCTGAACGCGGTGGTTCATGTTGTCGGCGACATAGAGCGCCTTCTCGTCAAAACAGAACGCCGTCGGGTAGTTGAACTTGCCGCCCCCGGAACCGAAACTGCCGATGGTTTTCATAAGATTGCCGTCTTTGTCGAATTTGTATATGCAGTCAGCTCCCGCGTCGGCGACAAAGATGCAGCCGTATGCGTCGATATATATGTCGTGGGGTTCGTCAAACGATACCCCCTTGAAGAAGTCGGTTATCTCGGTAAAACCGCCGACAAGAGAAATTTCCAGTCCCGGCGGGCGGGTGTCGCGGGTAAAGTCGGCTTTCGGCGTAATGAGCGGGTTCGGCACCGAGATAAATTTGAGGACGAACACCAGCGCCGCCAGAAAGACAGCGCAGACAGCCGTGGTGATTAAAGCGCGCTTGTTCAAATGCAGCCTCCTTTTACACTGAAATTATAATCTTTATAATAAACATATAACATGGCAATAGTTTCGCTGCATTAAATCAGAAAGGAATTAAAGCAGTCTTCCGTCAGAAAAACACTTATATGGCCTGCAGTTATCTTTTGAGTGATATAACGCCGTCGCTCATTTTATAAACGATATCAGCCATGTCCGCCAGATCTTCGTTGTGTGTCACCATAACAAGACTCATTTTATGTGCTCGCCTCAACTCATCCAGCAGCGACATGAGTCCGTTGGCGTTTTCCGAATCAAGATTGCCGGTAGGTTCGTCGGCGAGCAAAACCGACGGCTTGTTTATAAGGGCTCGCGCCGCTGCAACTCTCTGCTGCTGGCCTCCGGACAGTTCGCCGGGAAGATTTTCAAGATAATCGGCTATCCCGAGCGCGCCGGTAATCTCGTCAAAGTAGTGATTTGAGAATTTCCTTCCGGATATCAACGCCGGCATTATTATATTTTATTTTGCCGTCAGAATCGGAAGCAATTTGAAGCTCTGAAAAATAAAGCCGATCCGTCGGCTGCGGAGTTCCGCTATCTCGTTTTCACGCATCATGGACAACTCTACTCCATCATATAATATTTTCCCTCCGTCGGGTCGGTCATACGCGGCTAAAAGATTTAAAAACGTCGATTTCCCCGAGCCGGACGCTCCTACTACCGCAGTGAAGAGTCCTTCCATTATTGTAACACTGCAATTGTTTACGGCATAAATGCTTTTGTCGCCCTGCGGGTAGATTTTGGTTACATTTTTACATTTTATAATCATATTTCCCTCAATCCCTCCGCGACATTTGTTTTGTATACGTTATTAAGAGTATCAGCATACCGAAGCACTATTACAGACAAATACGCTGCCGTTTGCGCTAAGACCGAAACAAGTAAAAATATCGGCGAGAATGCTATGTAATTACCGCTCTGATAAAGCGAATAAACAGAAAAGTATCCGATCAGTCCTCCGAACAGAAGCATCAATGCAATTTGCATAAAATCGTATCCCAATATAGCTGCAAGCGCTTTTTTTCGTGTCCCCATCGCACGCAGTATCTGAAGTTCGCAAAATCGTCTGTCCAGATAATACTTATACAGATATGACAGTATAAATATTTCGCAAAGAAACAGCAGCGCCGATTGCGAGGCGAAGAACGCACTGTATATATATGTCTCGTTTTTTTGATATTCCCTGCCGCGGCAGATATCATCAGAGTAAAGTCCGGCAGCTTCCTTAATATTGATAATTTCATCGCAAAGTGTTTCTTTGTATACAGGATCTATATAAACATAGACTCTGATATACTTGTATGAGTTTTCATCAGACGCATCGTTCATAACAGTTTCAAGCTTTTTTATTCCCTCCGCTGCCGATAATTTGTCGATAAGTGCGTCAGTAATATAAACCGGCGTTATTCCGGTCGCCGAATTTGAAAACATTATATCGGGATCGGCGTCTGAGTATTTATAGCTGAGGTCGCTGCGTATAACTCCGCTTATCGACAACAATAATGCCGGGAGAATTATCAATATTATGACGGACAATATCTGCCGGAATATGCCGTATCTGTTCCGAAGCTGATACAGTAAACCATAATCATGTATTTTCGCTTTCGGGGAGGTCAGCATATTTGAACTCCGCGAAACATAAGGAAGATAGATTGTATTTACTCCGTCTATCTGCTCGCCGATGGTTGAGCGAAGCTGCTTTTTGCAAATAAAAGCTATACCTGTAAATGATATGACGGCGATAAATATAAGCGATACAATTATTTCTTTCGCGGGAAAGACATATGAAAGCAGCGCGTAATCGGATGTCAGCTTTGTTGATGAAAATCTTATAAACAGTTTCATTATCCCGAAACTCGCAAGTGACGCGGGCGGTACCGATATAAGCAGCGCCGCGAGAAGTTCCGTTATATTTATTTTAACAATAAATGATATTTTTGCTCCGTATGACCTCAGCACCGCGTAATCCGGAATTGAGTTAATTATCTTTATATTGAACAGTATTAGAGCTGTCGCCGCTGTTATCGCCGTAAATATAAGCATGAACGGAAAGGTTTCAAGCATCGGATCGGAATAGTACAGCTTTGCGCGATCATAATTTATCCATGGATCGGGTATTCCCGAATTTGAATATAACGGAAGAAAACTTTTGTAATAATCGTATTTCTCCCATGCGTCGAGCTTATCGAGTATCTGCGACAGATATTCTTTATAGAATCGCGGATCATCATCGTTAAGCAAAATATATGTATGCCGGATACCAGCAATATCTTTTTCATACAGCGATTTTACATAACCGAGACTGCTGACCGTTTTGACATCCGCATCATCGAGATAACCAATAATGATATGATAATCAGCCGGCAATTCGAGCTTGGCTTTGATAAAACCGCGCATCATGGTGTAAAAGCTGATGATAACGCATAATAGAGCGGAAAAAGCAATTGCCGTGAGCAGGAACGGCTTTTTTCGCCGCCTTATGTCGTTTTTGACATAAATAATAAGACCTTTCATATTCACTTTGCTTTCGGCGTTAGCTGCCCAATCGCGAAAATACGCTGCCGGGGTGAATATTACGCATTTCTGCTTTCTTTAATGCTATTAATGCCTTTCAGGAGTTTTATCAGGGTATCCCGATCACCGGCGGTGACGGAGTATGAATATCCGTCTTTAACAAATACGGCGTTATTCTTCTCTTCAAGCACGGAGAGATAATAAAGGATACCGTTTATCTCGACGATATCATTTGTGAAATCATCGCTTATCGTTTCGCCGTATTTGTCGTACAGAGCTGCCGTGTAATAAATCTCTTCTCCCGAATAATTGAAAATAAGCGAAGTTCCTTCCGATTCACCGACTTTGATTATTTCCGTAAGCTCAACTCCGTCCGGCAGCCACCCAAGATACATAATATCGAGCTTTTCGGCTTCGAGCAACTCTTTGGGCGACTCATAATAAGTCAAATTGCTGTTTCTTATAAATGTCATGCCCGATTCTTCAACCGGCGTATCGTATGGCATGTCAAATATCGCCTTTCCCCATCTTTCAAGCACGGCGATCGGAGATATCTTATTGACGGCAGCAGCGACAAACACCGGTGTCGCAATTATTGCAAGCAGTATACAGGCTGCGGCAGCTATCTTCTTCCAAATATGAAATACCGGGCGACGACGTTTATTTGCAGCTTGTTTTTCGAACGCCGAATACAGCTCGGTAAGTCTGCGTTCCTTTATTTTCGGATCCGGATTGTCAGCTTCTCCGCGCACTTCGTCAATCAGGGAGCTGCATTCATCGATAAACTCCATGCTTTGTTCGTTTTCCGGCTTTTCAAGTTCAATGTCGATCTGACGGTTCAGAAAATCGATCCATTTTTTATTTTGATCAGCTTCCGTTCTCTTCATTCCTGTCTCCCTTCCTTTAATTCAAAATCGATTTTTCACCTCTTCTTATATAGTCTGTGAAAAATCGATTTTGGACACTCTGAATATTGTAAAATATCTGTTAACGGCAGATGCGCGTTAATAAGCATATCGCTGAATACAGCAGCGCTTTGATGAGCTTTCTTATCTTATTGCTCAATCTCGATATCCTTTTTCGAGCTGCGGTTTCGGTAATGTTCAACTCGGAAACCAGCGCGGCAACGCGCTTTTTCTCGAAGAACACACTGCGATACAAAGAGTATTCATCCTCTGTCAGGGATTTTTCAATCTCGTCTTTAAATTTATGCAGTTCGTTTTCTTCGATGTTTTCGGTAAAATCTTCGAATAATTTTACCGTGTCATCGGATATATCGATAAATATCCGGTTATCCGTTTCGATTTTTCTGCTTTTATAATAATCGACGATTTTATTATGAGCCGTTACATACAGCCATTTGCGTATGCTTTCGGCATTTATTTTTTCAAACGAACCGGAGAGCGCGAGGAAAATTTCTTGTGTCAGGTCATAAGCGTCATCGTCTGTCCGCACGCGACGCCGGCAGTATTTATATATTTCGTCATAATATGCGGCAGCGATTTTGCTTAATTTTATCGATCTGTCATCCAAAAATATCACCTCCGCTTTTTAGATTGCCGGATCTTATAAGAATCTCCGGGAAGATTTCGCTCATCCCTGCTCCGCAAGATAAACCCCCACCCGCTTTTGTATCTCTTCCGCGGCTTTTTCCGCCGTAATCGAGCCGCTGAAATATCGATTGATCTCCTCGCCGATAATCTCATAAATCGTATTCGGGATCATTCGGCCGACACTTACCGATTCGATATAATTCAGGAATTCATTAGCCAACGCATCGGTTATTTCCAACGTATAGCCCGGCGGGAATGAATTCCCCAAACCTAAATCCGGGTAATAAAAGGCGGTATCGTCTTCAAATATATATTTATACGACTGCTGCATTTCGACCCATTTGTCAAAGAAAGGCTTTAATGTCGGGATATTGCTGTTCATGTCGGAGCTGTTCAGAGTCAAATATTCCGTCATCAGAAATTTAATGAATTCCCACGCTCCTTCCCTGACGGCGCTTTCGGAGGAAATCGCATAATAGTTATAAGGCGCAACAACCGCTTTTCCTCCGTCCGGTGACGGATAGCCGACAAAGTTAAGAGGTTCGTCGACGCCGAATCTGTATTTTACCGCAAAATAGTCGGGGATATTGCACAAGGTCGCGGAATACAGCAGGCAGGTATCGTTTCTGTATATCCCGGTCTTGCCGAAATCCCCGGCAAGGTCGTTTTCCTCCGGAATTTCATTGATATACTTCAAAAGGCTGATGAAGTCTTCGTTGTTGAAGCTGCATTTGTTGTTGTCGAAATCGATATATGCGCCGGCTGAATACATCAAAAGCATATTTGTGAAATACTCGCGGTTTATTGCGGCGGTCAGCCGCTGGTTTTCCGAAAGGCTTGAGTTTAATTCAATTACAGCGCTGCCGTCCCAGATTCCGCCGGTCTTTATCGGTATATTGCTTTCCTTTCCGACAAGCGTTTTTATGCGGAAATACGGCGCTGCGGCATATAAATGGCCCTTATATTCAAGCGAATTCAAAACGCAGGGGAATATGTCGTTTTTTGAGATATCTTCATCCTCTTTCATGAGTTCATATAAATCAAGAAATATCTCTTTCTCCGCATATTTTTCGTAATTCGAATTGAATACCACAATGTCACCGATATCGCCTTTCAATATTGATTTGTCAAATTCCGAGAGCTGCGACGCGGCGGAGATATCCGTTTCGCCGAACGCCGCTGCTGCTTCATCGCATATGACGTGATATTTGTCGGATCGGGAGTTGAACTGTACAGCCGCTTCGGGGATACTTCCTGCGCCGGTTTCGGAATATGAAACATGAATAACGGTGCGTATCATATCCTCCTGATTTTCCGCGGCGCTGAGATAATACAGGCAGGGTCGGTTATCATCGTTATAAATCATGGCAAACTGCGCATCGTTTACGGCTATGAAATCCAGAATCTTGTCTTTGTTGATGCAGGAACTGCTCCAGCTTAAAATCAGCCGCATATCCGAATCTTTTGAATGATATATCCCGGAATTGTTGTATATAAGCAGGTCGGAGCCGCTGCGGACAAAAATCTGCTTCGCCGTTTTTACGGTGTCTCTGACATATACCGTGTTTTCGGTAAGCCTTCCCGAAGCCGCGCAATCAAACAGCTGCCGCGCGCCGTACTGATTTTCGATTAGCAAAAGCGGGACATCATTTGTCGGAGTGAAGCTCAGCAAAGTGCCTATGTTTGATGTATCGAAAAGCAGTTTGCTTGCGCCGGCGGCAACATCAGCTTCAACGCAGCCGTTTCCGTTGACGATATATACATTTTTATTGGCAGACCACAGATAAATTTTATATTCTTCGTTTATGTATGAGGTCAGGTCAATCGTCTGCGTGATTTCACCGCTTTCGGAAAGTATATACAGGATATTCCGCGGCTTGTTCGCTTCCGTATCATATAATCCGGATACAACGGCGTATCCGTTTTCCGTCTTGCAGAACCCTCTCGCCGGTGAAGTTAATTCAATCGGCAGATAGTCGATATTGTCTGATTTCAAGTCAGCTTTCGCAATACAGACGCCGCCGTTCATATAGCCGCAGACATATATCAGGCTGTCGATAATATCAAGTCCGGCGTTGTAATAAAAGCGCTCGTTAAAGCAAACAGGTTTTTTTGTAAACACCCTCCAAGACAATGGTTTCCGGTTCTTTTTTTGCATTTTTGCAGCCGGGCAGAGAGATGAAAAGCAACGATACTGCCAAACCGATTAAAGCTGTTTTGATGCTTCTTTTCATATCCTGCCTCCGGATCCGTTGTTCCATTTAATCTTTGAGACTGCAAGCGCCGCCGACGCGGCAATCAACAGCATGATCATATATATAATGAAATAGCCGGAAGTTATGGTCGTCACATCGATTGATATTAATTTCGGGAGTATCAGTATGAATAAACCTGAAATTATTATGCCGGGACGATTCTCCGTGATTTCCGCAATTCCCGCTGTAATAATCGCAAATAACAAAAGCGAGAGTACCCGCGCAAGCTCGTTTGTGACGAATATTCCGAATATCGAAAACTGCGGCGGCAGTCTGCTGAAAATCATCAGCGATTTGGCTGCCGCATTAAGCAGCGGAAGTTCATAATGCCGCATTATAAACAGTATCGATATTATCTCGGAAATAACCGAAACAACCAAACAGCAGACCGTTAAAACAGACAGCTTGCTTATATAAGTCTTGCCGCGTCCGAATTTCGTTGTTTTCAGAATAACATCCATGCCGTATGACGAAGTTTTCCTGTCATGTTCTATCGCAAACACGGAAGCCGCCAGCAGCAGAACCGCAATATAGACCGGAATATCGATATCGCGCCCGAACACTTTATTCCATCCGGTATCGTAAACAAAGCTTGCGTTTTTCGTTTTTGAAAGATATTCCTCGTATTTTTCTATCCTCGTGAAAACATTCCTGCGTATCTCGGCATCGCCGCATTGCGCCAGAATATCGTCATACTCTTCGGGGGTCAGTTTCCCGAAAATAAAATCACTCTCCGCGGCGCGCCGGAGTTCTTTTTTTATGTCAAGCTCTCTCGCGGTTGCCAGCACATCTTCGGCTTTTAACTCCGTCCATAGGCTGCTTTCAAAGTTATCTCCCGAATAATATGTCATATATTCGTGATATATCAGTTCGCTTACCGAATATGCGCCGCCGGTGCCGCTTGTAATATTTATGATGATATTTATCGCAAATGCCGCAAGTATTATTAAAAATGCGCCCGACAGAACTATGCATTTATTGAATTCGCATATCCATATTGACATGGAATAAGACCTGGGCTTTTTGCTTGTGTAACTGAAAACAGGAACTTTGAAAAATAATTTTCTTTTCGATTTCTCCGGAATTATTTTTGTCCGGCGGGAAGAAGATAAATATATTCCCACCGCGAATGACAAAACGCCGATGATTGCATATACGATAAACACAACATGGACAGCCGGATACAGTTTGCCCCCTGTAACGACCGGACGGTATTGCGAAAACAATGGCTTTGCCGTTGACATTTTATATATGCTGATGTAATTTAAGGGGCTGAATATCGATGTTATCCTCACAAGCGACGCTGCCCATGACATCGCAGAAAGACAAATCGCGGCGAGACAGCTTTTTATCACGCTTGCCGACGCGCATATTATTAAATTGCATATGAGAGTGAATACTGCGGCAAAGACGAATTTTGTGCAGAAATATATTATCAGATACTGATAAACTTTAATGTTATAAGGACATAACGCCATTTCCGGCAGCGATTGCACCGGAGCGCCGAATATCAGCTCTTTTCCATATACGATAAGCTCACTTGAAAGAAAAAGAATGACGCTGAAAAAAACAAACAGCAGCACCGACAATTGTTTTGCCAGCGCCAGTTTTATCCGTCCGTTTTTTGTGGTTCTGATTATCGGCATAATGCCAAGCGAGATATCTTCACCGTATATTGTAATTGAAAACAGCAATGCCGCCGCTGCGATG
>DUUJ01000073.1 GCA_012841635.1 Clostridiales bacterium
AATTATCCCGTTGTAAAGCTTTTCCATTTCAATAAACCCCTTTCAAAGACACAATGAATATACAGGCTGAGAATCTGGCAGAAATATCAAAAAATAATTGTAAATAGCCCCAAGTATCGGTCGTAAACTTCTTTGCGCGCTTTCTTTCAAGAAAGCGCCGCGTCCCCTGCGTTTTCTCTCAGCTCATCGGCAGCGCGGATAAGATCGGAAAGATCGCAGGAATATTGAAGAACGGAAAATAAGGAGAGGACATATTGTCCGAAAGGGCTTTCGGCGGCGGTTTCTCCGGCAAGAGAGGAAAGGACGGCAGGGGCGTCGACGACAGCGGTTTCGGCGTTATATTCGGCGCCCGCGCTGTCGCGCATATAGCGGTCAAGCGCGCCGGCAGCGCCGGCGGCGATGAATATCGGCTTTCCGCCCGCTTCAAGGACGGAAGCGGCGGCGCCGGAAAAACGGTCGGATGCGGCAAGCTTGCGGGGAATGTCGGCGCCGACACGGGCGCAGGTATCTCGGAGGGCGCGATTTCCGAACCGGCGGATGAGGTCGTTTGTATTATCGTTAAGCTCTTCTAAGGGCTGATTGAAGCGTTTTGCGAGCGCGGCGGCGCTTTCGGTCATAGCCTCGCGGACGATTATCCGTATTTCGGGATCGGCGATTGCCTCGCTTATGTATGTGTAACCGCTTTTCATGCCCAGATAGGCGCAGACGGCGTGCCCCATGTTGTGAAGATAAAGCTTGCGCCGAATGATGAAATCAAAAGGAGAAACGGGGATGATATTTTTGATATCCGGGATGTCTTCGACAAATGCGTCGGCATCGCAGGGAAGGACGCCGTAAGCCTCGGCGCGGGCGAGAAGGGGATCGCTCTTCGTCGTCTCGGGGTCGGGAAGCGGCACCATGCGTCCGACGGAAGTTTCGACAAGTCCGACCATGGCAAGTTCGTCCGGGGTCAGTTCGGTTTCAAGCAGGGAGCGGATATAATCGTCGGCGTTCATAAGATTTTCGCATATCAGGAGGTTGAGCGGCTTCCCCGAACCGCCATCGCCCAGCCGCAGTTTTATCCCGCCGACGAGATTCGGTATTATATATTTGAGCGCCTTCGCGCCGACGCAGGTTACGCAGATATCGCAGCCGGCGATTGCGCGCATTGCGTCATCGGCGGATTTGCCGTTGACGGCGCTTACATTCTTTATAATAATACGCCGGCTGCCCCGGTTGGAGACGATGTCCAGCGGATATTCGCCGGATGCGTTGAGAGCGTCAACCAAAGGATCGGACACATCGATAAAAACGATGTCATAACCGCCTTCATACATGAGCTGACCGATAAAGCCCCTGCCGATATTTCCGGCGCCTATTATCACGGCTTTTTTTGACATGAAGAACCTCCGGGAAAAACATTACTTTGACGTTATTATAGCACATCCTGACGTCAAATGGAAGAGGTATCCGGACTTTTTGCGGCGGGATTTTCAAAGAAAAAAGATATGACCCGCATATGAGCCATATCATTCGCGCCGTTTACTCAAACTTGAAGGAGTAAATGTCCGCTTCGCGAAGCCGGATGTCAAGGTAAACCGGTTTTCCTTCCATATCCGCAAACGAACTTTCTGCCGGTTCGTTGAATCCGTCCAGGCGGTAATCCTTTACGCTGCCGTGAAATTTCGTGAAGGTTACTCTGCGATTGCAGCTGTCGCCGAACAGCTCGCAGGTTTCGCAGGAATTCTGACCATCCAGAGTTCGCATGGCAATATAAACGGAACCGTTTCCTGATGTGGCGAAATTCAAATACATTTCCCTGCCGCTGAAGATAAAAGGCTTGGTTACGACACGTTCTTCCCTGGCTCCCGCATGTTTTGACACAAATCCGTCCAGACGGATGGTGTAGCGGTCAAGATACGCCGGACCTTCAAAGAAACGGTTGTTGAAGGAATACATGCTGTATTGATTGTCGGAACCCGGATAAATATCCGGCGTCTCGATAAGCCCGTGCGCCAGATATAATCCGCCGTAGAGCCAGTTTTTCGGGTTTTCGGGACCGGGAGAGAGAAAAGCTTCCTCATACCGGGTCCAGTTCAGTGTGTCGCGGCTCGTCATGAACAGGGTATCCGAAATACCGAGGGCGATTCTCGCGCCGTCGTTGGGTTCGCTTGTATTGAAATTGCCTTTATTGAAGAAGTCCCAGCGCCTGTCTCTTCCGCACAATTCATCAAAATTTGCCGTCCACCGGTATCGCGCGGTCAGTCTGGACGGAAACCCGATCAGCACATGATTCGCTCTCGGATACATCATGATATTGTTGGTATACATCTGATATTCGGTATCGGTGGAATACCTCAGCATCTGCGGATCGGTCCAGTTATGACAATCGTCCGATTCCGTCGCGCGGATGTCACGGTAAACGATTTTATCTTCCGGAAACCGTGAACGGTGGAAACCGCGCAGAAACATACGGAATTTCTTTTTGTTTTCGTCCCACATAATTGTGTTGAGGGAATCGCCGTATGCCTTGTCGGTTGCCATCCATCCCCGCTTGAAATTATATCCGTCGGAACTGGTATATATCCAGAATTCCGGCTTGTCGACGTCTTTCGAATGATTGAGCCGCATCATTGCCTTGTATTTTTCATCCGGAGGGCATTCGGGACGCGGGTCGATCATTACATCGAAACCGTCAAATCCGCTTGTATCGGGTTCGGGGCGGAAAACAATGTTGTTCTCGCGGGAGTTGTTTTCCTCATACATCCCTAAAATCGGCTTTTCCCAGTTAAGACCGTCGGAGCTTTCCGCATAGCGGATGCCGCCGAGATGGTAATAGATCCGGTATTTTCCCATCTCCTTATCGTGAATCATCGAGCAGTAGCCTCCGTAACCGAGTTCGGTCATGACAGGCTGCTGCCGGCAGGGATGGTGCAGACGGAATTCCGCCGTAGTCTGCGCCGTATCAATTATCGTGTCGTCCCAGAACAACTCGCGTCGGCTGCCGATATTCATAATTTCCATTTTTTACACCGTGCGGGAGCCGGTTCCCGCAATCCTTTCTTTATTCTTGTATTATGCTGTCTTCGCGTATAATCAGTATAACACGCAGGTTATATTCCGGGTAAATCAATTAAATGCAGCTTTATAAGTCAAATCAATTTATCGGGGAGAAACTTTTGAAAAAGCTCCTCCCCGATTCTCTCCGCTAAAACTCCGAAACAAACAAATAGATAACGTACAATGCGGAACAAACAATCATACTAAATTTTACGCGGCACGGCTCAAAATCTTTGACAGGAGTTCGGTAAGACCGGTTATCTGAAAAGTTTTCCGGATATTCAGGTAAATTTATGTTACTCAGCCATTAAAAACCGGAGGCTTTTCGGAAACTCTTGCCGTAATGACATTCGTAACATCCTGAATCCTTGTTTTTGTAGCTTCTTCGATGGAAGCAAGACTGGACGCTGCGCCGGCGCCGTTAAAGAATATTTCCTCGATTATTCCTCCGACCGGAGAGAATACGGTCAGATTTCTGTTGTAGGAAAGGTTGCTGAGGATAATACGTAACTGCTCAACAGACTCGCTGTCACGCATATACCGGTCGCACAGCGTCTGTTCATAGAATACCGGAAGAACGGTTTCGCTGGATCTGGCGCTCATCGCTTCGATGAACATGCAGACATTGTCGAAATTCTTAACCGTTTTCGGTATCGCGATATAGGTACCGCTCTGGTTTACAAAGTTGCCGTATTTTTCCTGATTCTCGTCAAACTTGGGATGTGTAACGATACCATAATCGGAAGACATATCTCCGAGCTGCAATGCCATATCAAGTGTGCGTGACATAAACAGAGCATGGTCACTTGAGAAGTAGCTTGCGAACTGACTATACTGATTGTAATCCATGCCGGGAGAAATATGAGGAGATTGCTGGATAAATACGGTCCAGTCTTCAAGAATCTTGTAAACACGTTCGTTCATGAGGTCGAATACCGGATATCCTGTTTCGGGATCTTTTCCGATCAGATTGTATCCGGAGTTGATAAGCACCGCAAAGGGAATATCGTCATCGGGAAGATAACCGTATATATCGTCGGTTCCCGTCCAGATTCCGTCACCGTTGAGATCCGTTGAAACGGCTATGCACATCTGCTTGAAGGTATCAAATGTCCAGGTACCGTTTTTGACATGAGTATAAGGAAGTTCCAGATTATAATTATTGAGCAAAGTATAATTGAAGAACAGTCCCCATGCTCTTTCGTAGTTGGTCATATTGAAATCGCCGCCGGCTAAATATATTTTGCCGAAATTATTGATTTGATCAATACAGTTCGTGTCCCACCATGGCTTGTCAAAATTCAGATATTCAGACAATTTGAGGTCGACAAGGTTGTCCTGATCAAGGTACATTGCTACACCCTGTACCAGAATGGGGAGAGTGATATCAACGGAGTTATCACCGGCCATAATAAGCGCATCCATTGTTCCTGTCTGAGTCCAGTTATCGGAACCCGCCAAAGTAAGGCCGTCGATCTTGCAATTATATTTCTCTTCAATGTAGGAATTGCGTTCATAAATCGTATCGTTCAATCGTACACCGTTTAAAGTTTCACGATCTATGAAGTTTCTGTCGATGTTCCCGCTGTTGATGGCTATAACAAACGTATAACCGCCGAAGTTTATACCTTCGGGAAGCTCGGGATCATATGATTGGGTTTCTGCGAAAGTCTCGGCGTTTTGGTTTTCTCCTGAAATATCGCTATTTTCATCCTTACCGCAAGAAACAACGGATAAAGCAAGCAGTGTTATACACAAAAGGATAACCAACAGCTTGTAAAACAAGGTTTTTTTCATTTCCTTTTCCTTTCTGCAGTATTTTACTGCATATGTCTTTTGTTTCGGAATGTTGTGGGAGGTTTCGTAGAAACGAAAAGGATATATAATGACACGGCAGCGGTTTATCGCCGTCCGGTTAAATATTACGCATCAGCCGGCATATTTTTTGCGGAATACGATAATACCGAATAACGCGGCAGTTATGAGCAGGATTGCCATAACAGAGTCACCGGTCTGCGGGCTTGTTGTTTCTGCTGCAGTTGCGGGGGAAGCAGCGTTTTCGGGGGAAATCTGCTTTGTTTCAGCAGCAGGTTCAGTCTCGATAACCATTGGCTTAACGGCAGGCTCCGCGACCAATTTGATCTGATTGTTGCCGACACGGGATTCATCAAGCTGGTTGTAGCAGATATTGTCTCCCCATCCGAGCCAGCCGTAATAATCGGTATTATCGTTTGCAAACAGTATTGTGAATGCAAAGCCAATGACTTTTCCGTCTTTTATCCCTTCGGGATTCTCGGCGATATAGCTTTCCCACGGAATAGCGGTTTCATATGTCGTGGTCTTTCCGTTGTTGTCTATTACATACTTAAGTTCGCTGTAGTCGGTATAATGATACGAAAAAGCGTAATCCTGCCCGTCGTTTGAGCATTCGGCAAACAGGTGCAGTTTGTATTCGGGTCCCCATGAATTAGTCTGAGGATTCCCCTGCATTTCAAAGTTTCCTCCGAAATCCGTTCCGAACTGGATGACATCGCCGTTCCAGAAATCACCGCTGCCGTCAGCGTATTGATGAAAAGGTTTTGCATCCGGATATTCAACCCCAACATAAAAATATTCTTCATCCCAGCGCAGCCAGATCAGGCACATTTCGTCGGGTGTGTTGGAAGGATCGGCAAGGACTCCTGTGTCCCCGACCCTCATCGAAAAGGAAGAAGGAACCGAACCGTTATCAATCAGGACAAGCGTCGGCTCTCCCCACTCATCGTCGTTGATAACGCCGTCGAACACCGGAGGGTTTTCGAAATAAAGCGCTTGACTTTTTTCAAAACTCCTCACGGGATAATCGACAGCTGCTGAATATACGGTAAGAACGGAACTCAATACTGCAAGAGTCATTATGAAACCAAACAGACGGAGTGCAGTCTTTCCGTGAAATTTATGTTTTCTCATTCTTTTTCCTTTCCGCAGTATTTAACTGCAATTTTTCTTGTTTCGGAATATTGCGGTGTATTTTAGTGGAACGAAAAGGAGTGCTTACACTAGTATAGTAGGGATTTAAAGCTGGCATGCCGTAATTGGTCAAGTAAAGTATAATTATAAGCTATCAATTCACGCTGTTTTGGAATAGATATAACTTTAGTATATTATGTTCACCATCCTCATTATATGGATATATGACAAGCTTGTCAAGGTATTATCCAGAAGTAATTATGTCGTTATTGTAAATATATTTATCGTTAAATATTATGATCCGCAATATATTAAATTTCAGCATGTCCTTGAAAATCACATCCTGATATGATATAATTGTTTTCACATAAGGAAGAAGTTTCCGCCTATCAATCAATTTTAATTAATTCAGCGCTTCGCGCACAAACATTTATTATAAAGAAAGACGATAACAAAAATGAAATACAAAACTTTAGGAAAAACCGGATATAACATCAGTTGCGTGATGTTCGGCGGCGTTATCCTGATGAATGAAAGCGCTGAAGACGCAGCCGAATATGTTGCTTACGCCATCGAAAAGGGCGTGAATTATTTCGACATCGCCCCCTCATACGGCAATGCCGAGGAAAGACTCGGACCGGTTTTGCCTCAATACAGGAAACAAATCTATCTCGCGTGCAAAACGACCGAGCGCAGCAAAGAAGGATCAAAAAAAGAACTTCTGAATTCTCTGAAAGTGCTGCAGACGGATCATTTTGACATCTATCAGATGCACTCTATGTCAACGCAGGAAGATGTGGATAAGGCTTTTTCATCCGACGGAGTAATCGAAACAATGCTTTGGGCAAAGCGCGAAGGGCTTATCCGGGAAATCGGATTCACCACGCATAACGAGGATATCGCCCTGCAATGCATCGATCTTTTTGATTTCGCCACCGTGCTTTTCCCGATGAACTGGGCCATGGGGCTGAATATCGGCTGGGGCAATCGCATTGCCGATAAAATCAGAGAAAAGAATATGGGAATGCTTGCGATGAAAACGCTTGTCGAGCGCATGTGGCTTGATGGGGACGACAGAAGCCGTTATCCGAAGTCATGGTGTAAACCGATTTTCGGAGATGATAAGCTTGCGGCCGCGGCGATCAAATATGCTTTTGCCAAGGGCGCATCCTCTATTGTTCCTCCCGGAAATTTCGAGCATTTTGAACATTTGGTAAAGCATATTGACGCCTTTGCGGAAACACCTCTGACAAAAGAAGAACTGGATTATCTGAAAGCAGCCGCATCGCGCGAGGATATAAAGCAAAATCCGATTTTCAGAGTTTAACATTAGGTTCTTTCTGCCACAATAAGCGCAAAATATCGCCGTATCAGCACCCGACCGGGTCTTTTACGGCGATATTCCTGTTTTAATTGGATATTTCGGAATGTGTCAGATGTCGGCGACAATCTCGTCCCCGTGTTTTTCCATCCACTCGACGGCGGTATCGTAAGCTTCGTAATCAAGGTCCGCCATGGTATTTGTGTGCAATACCACCCCTTCGGCTTCGCCCGCGAGAATCATTTCCCGATACCGGTCAAGCTGCCATTTGACGGCGCCGTTTGTCGCCTGTCTGTCTTCGCCGAAATTATAAAGATAACAGCCCAGCATGCGGCGGTTGTTCGGGGTAAGCTCCTTGAATATCTCGAACTTATCATTGATAAGAGGCACGTCCGATTCCTTCCAGGTCCACATTATGATGCCGTCGAAAGGTTCGATGTAGCGGCGGAAATCCTCGTCTTTTGCCTTGTCAAGGCCGAACTCATGGGTATAGAGTACCATCCACATATCAAGCGGGCGAACATCGTTTTCTTTCAGGCGCGCCTTGATCTTCCAGAGGTTTTCCGGCGGGATTTTTTTATATCCGTCTCCCCTCTGAAAATCATCGAAGACAACGCAGCCTATGTTCGGAAAATCGGCGGCTTCGGCGATATACGGTTCGATAATCTCCGGATTAACCCCGGCGTCGTATACCTCCCACCCGACCTGACGCAAAGTCTTGAAGGATTTGTTATACTGCCGGCGATTGACATCCACCCCGACCGGCACCATGAATGTATTACATATGCCGAGATAGAGACAGCCCTCCATCGGCGTCATGCGGGATATTCGCATATTGCCGTAAAGATTGTTATAGCGCCCTTCGGGATGCCCCCAAAGCCAGAATCTTTCTCTAAGTAACACGTTTTACCTCCGTTCATTGAATGTACCCCCGTTCGCGCTTTCAGCGGCGTCCGGAAACTTGATGATATTAAAATTATATGGTAAAATCGGGATAAAAACAAGAGATAAATCGAAATTCCGCTTCAAAGAACCGAAATTTTATTTCTCCGAAATAAGCCCCGCGCTTTTCATGCCTTCGAATATAATATCTGCGATAGCCTGCATCCCCTTATCCGACGGATGAGACGCAACGCCGCTGTGTTCAAACTGTCCGACCGCCTGATAAGTGATATCTCCGTGAAGTGAGGACAGCGACAGCCACACGGCTCCGCACCGATCGGCAGCATCGCGCATAAGATTTTCCATCGTATTATTCTCCCAGAAAGGACCGACGGCTATCACGGCGCAGCCGGTATCCGCGCGGAATCTGCATATCAGTTCTTCATACGCGGCTGCGAACGCCTCCTGCTGCTCCGCAGGGGTGTTTTCGCACATCCTGAAAATTACGACATCCGGCATAAACGCGAGGTCATTGTCAAAGTAGGCGGGCGATATCCCCGCGGGATCCCGTTCAAACTCCGCAACGTTCCGGATGTGGATAATCGGATTATATCCGGCTGCCGTCAGCATAGAACACAGCTTATGAACATAATCGTTCTCCTCCGAACTTGCGGCCATCCCCCAGTTACCCGTCCATCCGATATCCGGTGCCGGGGAGTGCAACGTTATGGAATTGCCAAGAAATAAAATTTTCATATCACAATTAACCTCCTTAACAAGCCCTTGCGTTTCGGGCTCGGGCAGATTCTCATCCGGTTGGGCGTCAGATTCAGCCGTGACCGAAACCTGCGGTTGGTTCGTATCGGGCGGCTGAAACCCGCAGGAAGCCGAAAATAAAGCGAATAACAGTAAAGAAACCGTAATAACGGCTGTAATGATTTTTCTCGTTGAAATCAACATGATTTACCTTTATACCTCGCCTCAGACTCCGGATGCGGATATTTTCTCTCTATATCATTATAACAGAAATTATTCGTTTTGTCGACGATTTTTAATTATTTTGCTTCAATAAATTTACGGCTTTTTGTACTAAGGAAAAAATCTTACATCCAATGATTGCAATATCTGCTCATCTGTGATATAATCGTGATACAGACAAGGAGTAACTACATGAAAAAGAAAATATTGTTTTCAATTATACTGTTTCTCGCGCTGACGGTGTTTGCGGGATTTGGGCTGACATCCTGTTCGGATTCGAAAAGCGACGACTCTGAAAGCGAAGAGACGATAAACGAAAGTGAGGCTGATTCAGTGGAGACCGCACCAAAAATCATAATTCCCGCAGCCGAATTGACAAAGCGCCCGGCTTCATATCTTTTGCTGCAAGACACCTCCTATAACGGGTATAAAGAGGGCATACGTTCCGGCTGGCGATATGACTGCCGCGGGGGAGTACCCGCCGAAGTTCTGGAGCTGAATTACGGCACCCTGACCGACATAAGCGCCGAATACGGCACCGCTATGATACGCGAAT
>DUUJ01000074.1 GCA_012841635.1 Clostridiales bacterium
TCCGCGTCATGGCGAGGGCTTCGACGTCGATGACCCTCTCCGCTTCCGGGAGTATCAGATGCGACGAGCGCATGAAAATCCCGCCGGCGACGATCATCTCCGGGTCGAAAAGGTCGATTATAATCGCACAGGTGCGGCCGAACATCTCCCCGACCTTCCTGTAAATCTCGATCGAAAGCGGGTCGCCCTCGTCGGCAAGGTCGCCGATCAGCTTGGCGGTGATGTTCGCTTCGTCTTCGCCGGCGCGCTCCCATAAAAGCGGCGTTTCCCCCTTTTCAAGCTCGCGGCGGACATAGGCGGCGCCGGTCTGAGCGATCCCGCCGCCGCTGCACCAGCCCTCGACCGAGCCGCGCTTGCGGTAGCCGACGGGGTCATTCTCCCCGGAAGTCAGCCGGATATGCCCGATCTCCCCGGCGCTGTCGTGAGTTCCGCTGTAAAGTTGGCCGTCGAGGATAAGCCCGGCGCCGAAACCGGTGCCGAAGGTGACGAAGACCATGTTCTGCGTCCCCCGGCCGGCGCCCCATTTCCACTCGGCGACGGCGCAGGCGTTGGCGTCGTTCTGAAGCCGCGTCTCAACGCCGAAGCGCCCTTCGAAAAATTCTTTGATATGAATGCCGTCCCAGCCGGGCAGGTTCGGCGGGGAGAGGATAATCCCCCGCTTCGAATCGAGCGGCCCGCCGCAGGAGATGCCTATCCGCGCGATATCCCCCATCGAAATCCCGGCTTTTACGACCGCCTCCGAGGCGTGCTGCGCGAACAGCTCCATGACCTCGGCGGGAGCCTTCCCCGCCGTCGGGAATTTTATCTTGTTTAAAATCTCAACGCCGGACTCGGAGGCGCTGCCGAGCGACACCGCGCATTTGGTGCCGCCGATATCAAAACCGATGTAATACATAATAGCTCCCTCAGATGATTTACCCGCCGAATCCCTCAAACTCGGCGTCAAAGCCGCAGACTTTCATGTATCCCAGGTATTCGTCAAGGTCAATGTCCCGGATGTTCGACATGTAGTGGTTGACGCCGCAGGCGCCGTCCGCAGTCTTCCATTTGATAAGATAGAACCTCTTCTCGCCGCGGGCGATGCGGTAGCCGTCAAGGCGGACGATGCCGTCGGGTTCAACCGATCCTTCGCCCGACATTACCACCCCGCCGCTGCCGGTAAGATCAAGCACTTCGTAGCCGAAGGAAACGGTTTCGCGGCTGTCGTTGACCGCGAAAAGCGGCAGGCGGGCGCCGTCGAGTTCCGGTTCGGCGAATATCAGCTGGAACGGGTTCTGACTGCGGCGGATGTAGTGATAAGCCAATTTTTTCGTGCCGTACCAGTCGACGACGGCGTCGGAAATCTGCGGCCAGCCGTCGATGAGGTTCCACCAGATAATGCCGGTGCGGCGCCATTTCGTGACGCGGAACCGCTCGATAAAGAACTTTTTCGCCTCCGCCTGGCTTATCTGCGAGGCGCGGGCGTACATTTCGAGGGTCGTCGGCTCGACGCCGAACAGCGTCTTTACCTGATTTGACATCAGCCGGTTGCGGTAGGAATAAGGCCCGCCGCTGTCGTTCTCCATCATCGCGCTGTGGCAGAGCCAGTCGGGCCGGATCTTCGAATTCGGGTCGGTCCTGTCCTCCGTCCAGTGCCAGAGCTGTTCGGGAGAGATGAATTTCTTGAGCGAATCGGGAGACGGACAGCCGTGATAGCCGGTTTCCGAAGCGAAATGCGCGACGGCGGCGCCGTAAAATTCCCCTTTGAAATAGTCGCGGGGCCCCCAGAGGTGATCCTCGGGAATCGGCGCGCCGGTGCGGAACGCCTCCTCGTCGACATAGGGAGAGCTGGGCAGATACGGACGGGTGTAGTCGTGCATTCTGAGCTGATCCGGGATGACCTTCCGGGTCAGCACGTTGTCGTTCGGGTTGAGGCGATACAGCCTGGAACCCCAGAAATAGCTCTGGTCGCACTCGTTGTCCCCCGCCCAGATGCAAAGGCAGGCGTGGTTGCGCAGCCGCTTTATGACCTTCTCCGCTTCAAGCGAGAGCAGCCGGCAGAAGAGCTTGTCCTGCGGGTACCTTGCGCAGGCCATCGCAAAATCCTGCCAGATCAGAATACCGTGCTCGTCGCACCAGTCGTAAAAATAGTCGTCCTCGTAGACGTTGCCGCCCCACATCCGGACGGCGTTGCAGCCGATGTCACAGAGCATGGGGAGTATCTTCGGCAGCCGCTCGCGGTCGCGGCTGTGATAGGCGTCGATCGGGACCCAGTTGGTGCCGAGGACGAAAATTCTCTGTCCGTTTATTTTAATCAGAAATTCGCCGGAACCTATCTTGTCGGTGGTCGAAGTGCGGATAAGCTCGACGTGCCTGACGCCGTATCTGAGCGATTTTGTAAATACCGCCTCGCCGTCGCGCCAGAGGGTGACGTCGACGTCGTAAAGCGACGGATCTCCGTAATTTCTCGGCCACCAGAATTTTGCGCTGCCGATATGCGCGCAGACGCGGGCCGATGTGTGCCAGAGGCGGCCGGAATCGCCGTTAAAAACAGAATCGCCGCAAGTACCCTTAACCGTCAGGCGGTAGCGGGAGAGGTCGTCCCGGGAAATCGAAAGGTTGCAGTCGACGGAAATATTCGCCTCGGCTTTTTCGACGTTGTACGAATCGACCGCGATAAAAACGTCGTCGATGCGGTCGAGCGGGCGCAGTTCGAGCGCAGCCGGACGCCAAATGCCGGCGGAGACGGCGCGGGGCATGATGTCCCAGCCGTACTGTGAAGGCGCCTTGCGGACGTAGAGAGAGCCGGCGTTGTACTTCATCGCCGATGTGCTGAAGGCGGCGGGATAGCGCCGCGCGGCGATCATCGCCGGGGTAATGTGGATAACGAGTTCGTTCTCCCCGGCGCGCAGCGACGTCGGCTCAATCTCGAAGGGAACGAGCATATTGTCGGTCTCGCCTATCTTTTTGCCGTTAAGCCAGATTTCGGCGAAGGTGTCGATGCCTTCAAAGACAAACATCGGCGCAGTTCCTTCAAAATCTTCGCAGACAAACGTCTTCAGATACCAGAGATGGTAATATTCGTATTTTTCCGTATCCCAGATGTTGGTGCCGAAATACGGATCCAGAATTATCCCGGCGCGGTGCAGGTCAAGTTCAAAATTGCCGGGCACCTCCGCCGCAACCGACTCAAATCCGGCGGCGCGGACCATATCCGCCGTCGAAAGCGGCTTCAATTCGGCGACAGCCTCATTCGGCGCGTAATAAAGCTCCCAGGAGCCGTTAAGTGAAATCTTCCGTGTTTTCATCAATGAATAAACCTCGCATATATAAAAAATGTGCGAAAACTTTCCTGTTATAATTATACAGCTATTCGGCCGCAAAATCAAGGGTAAATTTCAGCCGGAAGGGATTTTCGAATAGTATACCGGATAATATATCTAATTTACAATATGTTAACACCGCTTACCAACGCAGTTAATATAGCTGTATTATCATAAATATGCAAGGTTTATGCAATGCTCCGACGGGTACACAATAACCTCCTAATCCCGTCTAAAAATAGGACCCTCTTTACTCAAAGCCCCGGCGCGGCAGCAGCCGCGGCGTTCATAATGCAGATAAGCGTCACCCCGACGTCGCCGAAGACCGCAAGCCACATCGAACCGAGACCGATTCCGCAAAGAATCAGCACCAGAAGCTTGAAGCCGAGCGCAAGGGCGACATTCGTCCGCACAATGCGCATCGTCCGGCGGGCTATACGTATCCCGGCGGCAAGCTTCTCCGGATTGTCGTCCATGATAACGACGTCGGCGCTTTCGACGGCGGCGTCGGAACCAAGCCCGCCCATCGCCGCCCCGACGTCCGCGCGGGCGATTACCGGCGCGTCGTTTATGCCGTCGCCGACGAAAACGAGAGAGCCGCGGTTCATCTTCTCCGTTATCTCCCCGACCCGGCTGACTTTGTCTTCCGGCAGCAGTTCCGAATAAACCAGATCCGCCCCGACCGATCGCGCCGCCGCTTCTCCCGCCCTTTTCGAGTCGCCGGTCAAAATCACCGTCCGCTTTATCCCCAGCCGCCGAAGGTCTGCGACCGCCTTTGCCGCTCCCGGCTTTAATTCGTCGGAGAGCAGGATGACGCCGAGATATTTTACCCCTTTTTCGTCAATCCTCGCGGCATGAACCGACGTCGGGGCTTCCGAATCGTTAAAAAGTCCAGCCTCCGCGACTCCGGAACGGATAAGCAGCGAAGAGTTGCCGCAGACGATGGTTTTTCCGCCGATTTCCGCCAATATCCCGCCGTTTGCCGTTTCTGCGCGGGCAAAGCCGGCGTCTCCGGATGATATCTTTTCGTCCGCAGTCCTTTCCAGATACGCCCGCCGCAGCGAAACGGCTATCGGATGGTCGGAAAAGCTCTCCGCCGCCGCCGCTTCCCGCAGCAGCTCATTTTCGGATATTCCCTCCGCCGCCTTGATTTCGGTTACCGAGAAACTTCCGGTGGTCAGGGTGCCGGTCTTGTCGAAAACGACGGTGTCGGCTTTTGCGAGCAGCTCAAGATAATTCGAGCCTTTAATCAAAACCCCCGCCTTTGAAGCGGCGCCGAGACCGGCGACAAATGTCAGCGGCACCGAAATCACAAACGCGCAGGGGCAGGACACCACCAGAAATTCAAGCGCGCGGTAAAACCATTTCCCGAAATTCGCCGCAAAATCGCCGGAGATGAGCGGCGGAATCAGGGAAATCAGCGCAGCCGACGCGACGACCGCCGGGGTATAGACGTGCGAAAACCGCTCGGTGAAGCTCAGCGCCTTCGATTTTGCCGAAAGCGACTCCCGGACAAGCGCGAGTATCCTCGAAGCCGCCGACTCCCCCGCGGGCTTTGTGACCCGCACCCGAACCGGCGATAAAAGGTTCACCGAACCGGAATATACGATGTCGCCGGGACCGGCCGCCCGGGGAATCGCCTCCCCGGTAAGAGCGGAGGTGTCGAGTTCGGTCTCCCCTTCGATAACTTCGCCGTCAAGCGGCGCCCGCGCCCCGGCTCTCACCACGATGACAGCCCCGACTTCAACCGAATCCGCCCGAACCCTCTCGGTCCTGCCGCCGCTCTCAACTTCCGCCTCGTCGGGGCGGATGTCGACAAGCGCTTTTATCGATTTGCGGGCGCGGTCGGACGCCAATCCTTCCAGCAGCTCGCCCAGACGGAACAGCCACATCACCGCGGCGGCCTCCGGATATTCGCCGACGGCGAAAGCGCCGAGCGTCGCGACGGTCATCAGCGTCTCCGGTTCAAAGAAGCGTCCCCGAAGAATGTTTTTGACGCAGTTTATAAGCACATTTCCGCCGCAGATAAGATAAGGAAACGCGAAAATCAGCGCCTTTCCCCATTCGGGCAGAGAAAAGGCGCGGGTAACCGACAAAGCCGCGGCAAAAAGCGCCGCCGTAACCGCCGGAATTGCGATTTGAGTTTTTAGTTGCGTATGGCTCTCTTCGCAGCAGCCGCAGCGGCCGATTTCGCATAAGTCGTCATCCCCGCCGTGGTTATGGTCGTGATCGCGGTCGTCTATGTGGGGGCTGTTTCCGTCCGGTTTTCCCGCGGCGTTTTTGTTTATCTTATGTATATCAACCATAAAATATACCCTCTGTTTTCTCGTTTCTCGAATTACCGCGTAGCGGTTATTCGAGAATATGTTCGATGCCCATCCCCAAAATCGTCCGCACGTGGTCGTCGGCGAGGGAGTAAAACATATTCTTCCCCTCGCGGCGCACCCGGATCAGCCGAGAGCGCCGCAGCAGCCGGAGCTGATGCGATATCGCCGACTGGCTCATCTCAAGCTCTTCCGCTATCCCGGTCACCGAAAGCTCGCCGGCGGCCGCCAGCGCGTACAATATCCGTATCCGGGTCGAATCGGCGAACAGCTTGAAAAGTTCCGCCACCTCGCAAAGGGTTTCTTCATCGGGAAGACGAGCGGCAGAAGCAGCCGCCGCGCCGATGTCATCGCCGTTATTTTCCTTGATTTTCGTCATCTTTATTACCTATTCATATGAATAATTGTTCATGCGTTCATTATATCACCGCCGGAACCGACATTCAATGTCATAATTGTTAAATATTATCGCATCTTCTTTTTACCGCATTTTCCCGCGATATACGCCGGTTTTTTTGTGCTTATACACAAATTCCCCCGGCTCATTTCAAGGAAATTCGCCGAAAAATAATCATTTTAAATATGTTTTTTAACAAATAGCCGCTTGTAAGAATCAACCGCTTGTGATACAATAAAAGTAGTTTTTTGAATTTTCCCGGGGAATATTTTCCATTGTTTTACCGCCTCTTCGCCAATCTTAAAACGCCGCAGAGACATTAAATCCGATTTTTTTGCTCATAGCTGCGAATGCAGCCCTTTGGAAAGGAGCGCTTCTAAATGCCGGAGAAAAACGAAGGCTTTTTCAGCGGTCTGTTTGACTTCAACGGCGACGGAGAAACCGATCCGGGTGAAGAATGGATCGCTTTCAATATATTTAACGAAGTAACCAAAGAGGACGAGGACGACATATTCTATGACGCCGACGAAGAAGAAGACGATAACCTCGAAATAGACCCTGAAGCCTTCGACGACGAATACGATTATTCAGAAGCGCTCGAAGACCTGTAAGCGCCGCCAAAAAATAAGCAAAAACCCCCGACTGAAAAATATTATTCTTCCCAAAACAACAATTTTATTTTAAATAGATTTTTTATTTCATCTCAAACTTAGGAGGTTCCGTGTTTTGAATAAATACACCAACGCTCACCTTACCGACAACAAAGCAGTTCTCGACTGGATAGAAGAAATGGCTGCCGTGACTCAGCCGGACAGCATCACCTGGATAGACGGTTCCGAAGAACAGGCGGAAGAACTCCGCCGCGAAGCCTGCTCCACCGGCGAGCTCATCAAGCTCAACGAAGAGCTGCTTCCCAACTGCTACTACCACCGCACCGCGGTAAACGACGTCGCCCGCGTCGAAGACCGCACCTACATCTGCACCCCCACCCAGGAGGAAGCCGGAAACGTCAACAACTGGATGGACCCCGACGAGATGTACGCAAAGCTCTACAAGCTCTACCGCGGCTCTATGAAGGGCCGCAAGATGTATATAATTCCCTATTCGATGGGCGTCGTCGGCTCCGAATTCGCAAAAATCGGCATCGAGATCACCGACTCGATTTACGTCGTTCTCAACATGCTCATCATGACCCGCGCCGGAAAGGAAGTCGCAGAAGTTATCGACGAAAGCTTCGTCCGCTGCCTCCACGCCGTCGCCGACAGAGACCTTGAAAATCGATATATAGTTCACTTCCCGCAGGACAACACCA
>DUUJ01000075.1 GCA_012841635.1 Clostridiales bacterium
CCGAGCGAAGGCTCGCGCAGCGCAACCGCCGCCCTCTTTCCGAGCTTGTTTAAAGCCATGCCGAGACCGATTGTATTTGTAGTCTTGCCCTCTCCCGCCGGCGTCGGGGTTATGGCGGTAACGAGGATAAGCTTGTGTCCGCTTTTATCCTCTTTATTTTCATATTCCTTCATCGCTTTTGCGATGAAGCCTTCGCTTATCTTTGCTTTGTATCTGCCGTATAACTCCAGCTCCTCTTCGGGAATCCCGAGGACGGCGCCGACTTCGGTTATCGGCTTCATTTCGATTTCGTGGGCGATTTCAATATCTGTTTTCATTGGCTGTTCCTTTTTTATATAAGTCATTTTATATTTGTCGTTTTAAACGGCGCCAGAAGAGTTATTGAGAAAGCGCCGGAAAGCAATGCCGCGGCGGCTTTAACCGATGAGCCGGTAGTGACGACATCGTCTATAAGCAATATGCTTTTGTCCTTTATAAGCTCTGTATATCCGGTTTTTGCAAATCCGACGGAGCTGCCGGCGTTTGCAGCCCGCTCCTCGGCGGAGAGCTCATGCTGAATTGAAGACGAGGTGTTTTTCATCGCTTCAAAGGCGGGAATGCCGGTGATTTCGCTTATCCGCCCTGAGAGCTGAACGCTCTGGTCAACGCCGTATTTTCTGGCGTTCTTTTTCGAGCGGGGAAGCGGGATAATGTAGTCGTACCTCTCCGAAAGTTCTTTCAGCTCATCATCCCCGGGCATTTTTCTGCCGTCGACGGCGGTCATATAAAGCTTCGCGGCAAGCTGCCTGGCAATGAATGAATAAAGCTCGCGGCTGCGTCCGTTCTTCATCGCGTAAGCCATCTTGTCGGCGATAACATCTTTTCCGGCTTTTGACGGAGAATAGGCGGCAAGATAAATCTCCGCCGCAAATTCCTCCCCGAGCGGAGAAGGAGCGCTTTTTCCGTGCAGGCAAGCTTCAAAAGCCGCCTTTTCATCCTCGAATTTTGCATGGCAGACGGAACAGAGCGGCGCTTCATCAGCCGAAATCCGCTTTCTGCATCCTACGCAGGCGGGCGGAGACAGAAGCGAGACAATCGCGTCGATTATCGGTCGTGCGTTCATACCTGTTCCTCACCGGCGAGCAGCCTTTTTAAGCCTGTATACCTAAGCGTCTGACGCGCGTTTTCAATCATCGATGTCAGCACATCCCTCCGGCCGACCAAGATAACCATCTTCTTTGCCCTCGTAACCGCGGTGTAAAGCAGATTCCGCGTCAGCAGCAGCGAAGTGTATGAATAAACCGGCATTATGACGACGGGGTATTCAGACCCCTGACTCTTGTGAACGGTTATGGCGTAGGCATGATCAAGCTCGGAAAGCTGAGTGTAATCATATGTTACAAGCTGCGGAAAAGCGTCTAAACCGTCATCCGATTGAGCAAAATTAACGACAAGCTCGCGGGCGTCTTCGTCTATCAGCTCAATTTTGCCGATATCGCCGTTAAAAATACCGGTGCCGCGCTCGGGTCCGCGTTCCCAGCTGAGGTTGTAATCGTTCTTTATCTGCATTATCCGATCTCCCTCGCGGAAAATTCCGGCGGCGCCTCTTGTATGATGCTCGGTTTTGCCGGGCGAGGGTGGATTTTGGGCCGACTGAAGCAAAGTATTCAGCGCCACGGTGCCGCAGAGATGTTTTCTTGACGGAGTTATAACCTGTATCTGCGGGATTATCTCTTCGCCGTATTTTGCCGGAAGACGGCGGAGAATAAGGTCGGTTATAGTTTGAGGAATACGCTCTTCGGGGCGGCTGATAAAGAAAAAGTCGGTGTCCGGGGTATTTATCAGCGGCTCCTCGCCGTTGTTTATCCGGTGAGCGTTTACGACTATCATGCTCTGATGCTCCTGGCGGAATATCTCGTTCAGAGAGATTACCGGGAAAGCGCCGCTTTCGATAAGGTCGCAGAGCACGTTTCCCGCCCCGACGGAGGGAAGCTGATCGGCGTCTCCGACAAGGATAAGCCTTGCGCCGGGCTTTACCGCCTTCAAAAGCGAAGACATCAGCAAAATATCTATCATCGAGGCTTCGTCGATTATAATGACATCCTCGTCAAGCTGATTATCCGAATTCCGCGAGAAAACCATTGTCTCGCTTCCTTCCTGAAAAACCGCTTCGAGAAGCCGGTGTATCGTCCGCGCTTCATATGAGGCGGCTTCGCTCATCCTTTTCGCGGCGCGGCCGGTCGGAGCGGCGAGGGCGCAGTCAAGCCCCATCCGGTCGAAAATCCGTATCAGCCCGCGAATAACGGTGGTTTTTCCGGTTCCGGGTCCGCCGGTAAGAATAAGCACTCCCCGGCTGACAGCGTCGGATATCGCCTTTCGCTGTAAGGGAGCGTATTTAAGCCCGAAATCAAGTTCCGCGGAAAGGATTATTTTTTCAAGCGCAGAATCCTCACAGAGGTCATCCATCCGGACGCGGCTCAAAGCTTTCAGCTTTTCCGCGACATATAATTCTGCTTCAAAATAGCTTTTAAGATATATCTGCTGCTCCCCGTTTTCAATTGAAGCCATCAGCCAGCCATCTTTGAGCAGTCCGTCAAGCGCGTTTTCAATGGTAGGGCGGGGAAGCGAAAAGAAGGCGTCGGCGGCTTCGAGCAGCTTTGTCCGCGGCAGGCAGACATGACCGTTCCGGCCGGCGTTGTAACTTAAAATATACTCAAGCCCGCAGCGCAGCCTTTCCGGGTCGTCTTTCGGAATACCTAAAGTCGCGGCGAGAGCGTCGGCTTTTTCAAAACCGATCTCAAGGTCGTGCTGTGTTAAAATATACGGGTTCTGCCGCACCCTTTCAACCGCCCCGCTGCCGAGCCGGGTGTAGGCTCTCGCGGCCGCAGCCCCGCCGACGATATCTCCGCAGAGCATTACCATCGTTCGTACTCCGAACTGAGAGTTGAACTCCTCGGAGATTCGCTCAGCCTTTGCGCTGTTTATCCCGGCAATATCGGTCAGCCATTCGGGATGATTTTCGATAACGTCAAATGTCTCGTCGCCGAAATGGTCGACTATCTTTCTTGCGGTTTTAGGCCCTATGCCCTTAATCGTTCGGGAAGCGAGATATTTATACATCTCCTCCGCCCCGTGCGGCATCTCCGTTTCGCAGGATTCGACCCTGAACTGCGGTCCGTATTTGGAATGAGTCTCCCAGACTCCCATCGCGCGCAGTATCTGCCCTTCCGTTACAAAAGGTATCGTGCCGGTTATTGTTATCTCGCCGTCGTCAGCCTTTATATCAACCGAATTTTCATCCGGCAAAAGCTCGCAGACGCAGTAGCCGTTTTCTTCGCTGCGGTAAATAACCCGGGTGATAACGCCGGATACCCGCAGCATTGCGTTTCCGCTGTCCTGAGGCAGATCAAGTCTGCCGTATACCGGCGGCTGCCATATATCGGCGGGAGCGAATGCGGCGATTTCTTCCTCGCGTTCATCGTCATATAACGGTTCTGCGCGGCGGAAATCAGAATCGACTGTCGAAAAGTCATCAAATCCATCTCCGAAACCGAAGTCGGAAAAGCTGCCGTCTTCGTCCGGATCGTAGCTGCCGAAAGGCATGAAGACGGCGCCGTCCTTTTTATCGGCGGCGTCGCTTTTCTTCTTCCTTCTTTTTTCAGACATATCGGCTCCGGAGCATGCAAACGTCTAATAAATCAATCTCTATTATTATACACCCGAATCTCACGATTGTCAATACAAAAGCTCGCCGCGGTCCTGATTTAAGAGCCGCGGCGGAGAATATTGATTCATATATTTGAAAGCAGCTTTTCGACAAGATCGGTTTTTTCCCACCCGGCGCAAAGCTCCTCACGTCCCATGTGACCGTATGCGGAAAGCGGGGAGTAAATAGGACGGCGGAGACCGAAAGCTTCTATTATAGCGGCGGGACGGAGGTCAAAGCTGCGTGTAACGGCATCTTTAACCTTATCGTCGTCGTATTTGCCGGTGCCGAAGGTATCTATCAAAACCGAAACCGGGCGCGCGACGCCGATGGCGTAAGCTATCTGAATTTCGCAGCGGGAAGCAAGGCCGGCGGCGACAATGTTCTTTGCAAGGTAACGGCAGGCGTAAGCGCCGGTGCGGTCTACCTTCGTGGCGTCCTTGCCGGAGAAGCTGCCGCCGCCGTGGCGGGAATATCCGCCGTAAGTGTCGACGATTATCTTGCGTCCGGAAAGTCCCGAGTCGCCCATCGGTCCGCCGATGACGAAGCGTCCGGTCGGGTTGACGAATATCTTCATTTCACTGTCACGGAAGTCCGCCGGGATTATCGGATCGACCACGTTCTTTACGATATCTTCGCGGATTTTATCAAGTTCTGCTTCCTTCGCATGCTGCGAGGATACGACGACGGTCGAGACTCTTACCGGTCTCTCGTCTTCGTATTCGACGGAGACCTGAGTTTTGCCGTCGGGTCTAAGATAGGGAAGCGCGCCGTTCTTTCTTACTTCGGTAAGCCGGCGGGCAAGCTTGTGAGCGAGAGAAATCGGCATCGGCATCAGTTCCGGCGTTTCATCGCAGGCGTAGCCGAACATCATTCCCTGATCTCCGGCGCCGGTGTCATATCCGTCGTCAAACTCGCCGGCCTTCGCTTCAAGCGATCGGTCGACGCCGAGGGCGATGTCCGGAGACTGAGCGTGCAGCATATTTATGACGGCGCAGGTTTCGGCATCAAACCCCATCGATGAATCGGTGTAGCCGATATCCGCAACGGCGGCTCTTACTATCTCCTGAACGTCGATAATCGCTTTGGAAGAGATTTCGCCCATTACCGAGATAAGTCCGGTCGTAGCGATGGTTTCGCAGGCGCAGCGGGAGTCTTTGTCTTCCTTAAGCAGCGCGTCAAGGATGCTGTCGGAAATGCGGTCGCAGATTTTGTCCGGATGACCTTCCGTTACCGATTCAGAAGTGAAAATCTTTCTCTTTATCATTGTTCTGAGCTCCTTTAAGTTAAGGATATATAATGTTTTGTTCGTGAAAAAAGCTTCCGGTGTTCCCGGAAGCTGAAAATTCTCTTGCCGTAAGGCGTGACGCGCGCTCACTTTATCCGTATTATTTATAAGCGCCGAAAAAACGGATACGCAGATAAAGTGTGCGGAATTCTCATCTCTCAGGAATTGGCACCTTGCACGGCACATCTCCGTGCAGGTTGCCGGGCTTCACAGGGCCAGTCCCTCCGCCGCTCTTGATAAGATGCCCGGAATTCCGGGCGGGTAAGATGATATTTAATTGTGTTAAATCCAACAAATATTATATCCGATTTGTGACAAGAATACAAGAGTATTTTATTAACCTCTCGTGTAATTTGTTTAAACAGATAGGATGAAAACTGTTCCGATACCGGTTTGTACCGTCATTTGTTGATAAAATACAGTCCGACAAGACAGATCGCGGCGCCGACAAGCTTGCTTACGGTGATGTTTTCCCGGAACAGCAGCGCTCCGACGAACAAGAGCGCGGCGGATAAAGCCGCCGACTGAACTAGCGATGCGGTGCTGACCTGCCAGCCGGCGCGGTAAGCGAACAGAAATCCGGCTTCAAGCCCGACTATCGCAATGCCCAGAACCAAAGAAGCAAAATTGAGCTTTGAAATCTCTTTTAAGGGATTCCCGCCCTTGCTTGAGAAAAGGAACAATATAAAAGACGCCGCGGCGCCGACAAGATATGTCAGCGTCAGCGAAGCAAACGGATCGGAATCTTTCGGAACCGATTTCGAACAAATATGATAGATGATGTTTGAAACGACAACAAGCGCTATTGGCCAGACGTATGAAAACATATAAACTCCCGAAAAAATGCAGCCGGGCTTTTTGCGCCGGCTGCAACTCGCTTATTCTGTGCTTACTTTATAATCTTTCCGCCTACCGGGCTGAGCGGGCGGACATAACCGGTGGGATAGTCGGGATAGCCGAGAGGAGCTGCCCATTTGACTGCGTTTTCGATTACTCTGAGTATCTTCGGGTTGTGATAAGTCGGAACCGACTCGTGTCCCGGACGGAAATAGAAAACTTTGCCGTTGCCGCGGCGGTATGTAAGGCCGGAGCGGAATACTTCGCCGCCCTCAAACCAGGAGATAAAGAGCAGTTCATCGGGAGTCGGGATCTCAAATGTCTCGCCGTAAACTTCCTCGCTCGGAAGCTCGATATAATCACCGATGCCCTGGGTAATCGGGTGATTGTGGTCGATGACCCAAAGCCGCTCGATGTCGCCGTCCTCGCGCCATTTGAGGTCGGAGGATCTGGTACCGGTAATCTTCTGGAAAATCTTGGAAGCGTGGCCGGAGTGGAGGACAATAAGCCCCATCCCCTTCTGAACCCGGTTCCAGACCTTGTTTACAATGTCGTCTCTTACCTCTCCGTGAGCCATATGCCCCCACCAGAGCATAACATCGGTGGAGTTGATGACTTCGTCGGTAAGTCCGTGTTCCGGCTCGTCAAGGGTGGCGGTGCGGACATTCAGCCCGTCGACTTTGTCGAGGTAATTCTTGATCGCGTTGTGAATTCCGTCGGGATAGATTTTCTTGATTCCCTCATCATGCTTTTCGTGGCGGAATTCGTTCCAGATGGTAACGTTTATGCAGGACATTTCAGCATCTCCTTTTCCGTGGATTATAACTTTGTAAACAGTATAACCCAAACCGCCGCATTTGTCAACCGGAAATTTTAAATTAACCGCCGGAATTTGCATAAGCGTAAATTTCACCGAGAAAAAACAGAATCCGGATGCGCGGAATTTACCGAAATTATCAAAATACGCTTGACGGAGCGGCGGATATGTGATATAATTCCGTTGAGCAAAGAAATCATTTATAATCAGATATTTACGGAGGATTAATTATGAAATACGGTCTTCAGATGTACAGCGTCCGCGACCTTACCGGCAAAGATCTTGCAATGGCTCTTTCGGAAGTAGCCGAGATGGGTTATCATTATATCGAGTTCGCCGGCTTCTTCGGCCACTCCGCCGAGGATGTCAGGGCAATGCTCGATAAAAACGGTCTTGTCTGCACCGGCAGCCATTCCGACTGGAACTGGGCTTACAACAATTTCGAAGAAGCCGCCGCATATCACAAGAAAATCGGCGCAAAGGCGTTCATCATCCCCGGCGCCGACCTCGGCACCAAAGCCAAGCTCGATGACTTCATCGAGAAGACAAACGAGCTCGTTCCGAAGTTCGAAGCCGAAGGGCTTGAGCTTGCTTACCACAACCACAGCCACGAATTCTACAAGACCGCCGAAGGATATGTCATTCACGACGAGCTTCAGGCAAGGTCGAAGATGAAATTCGAAATCGACACTTTCTGGGCCTGGAATGCCAACCTATGTCCGATAGATCTGCTTAAGAAGCTTGAAGGCAGAGTTTCCGTCGTTCACTTAAAGGACGGCGTCAAGGGCGGAGAAGGACGCTCCGTCGGTCTCGGCGACGCCCCGGTCAAAGCGGTTCGCGAATACTGCATCAAAAACAATCTTCTCATGATAGTCGAAAGCGAAGGACTTGCCCCGACCGGACTCAGCGAAGTTCGCCGCTGCATCGAATTCCTTAAGCTTTGCGACCGCGCCGAGAATATCTGAGCGCAGACGTCAAAGTCACCGATATTGAGTTAAAATTCGGTTAAAATAACATATCCGGCGGCGTTTACAAATGAACGCCGCCGGATTTTATGTTTTATGTGAAAAATAATGAAAAAATTTACCCGTCCCCCTTAATATATACTTGAAATATTTCCTCCCTCATGCTATAATTATACATCTGATTAATATAAAGGCAGCCTGTCCCCGTAAGGGCGGCGTCACACGATCTGATTGGAGTGTATAATTATGGCAAAGGCTCCGAATCTTTTATATATTCAATATGACCAGCAGCGCTATGACTGCGTATCGATGAGCCGCCGCTTCGGCGTTAAGACTCCGAATCTGGAACGCATTGCCGGGAACGGAGCGTTTTTCGAAAACTGCTATACTCCGATTCCGGTCTGCGCGCCGGCGCGTCAGGCGCTCTTTTCCGGGATGAGACCGGAAAGCTACGGCGGGCTATGGAACCCTCATATCGTCTTCCCGGTCTGCGGAATGGACAAAACGATGTTCAGCTGGACCCGCGAGGTCCGGGATATGGGCTATAACACCGCCTATATCGGCTGCTGGGAAGTCGACCCAAAAGCTGCGCCGTCCGACTACGGCTTCGACCGCTTTATCTCCCGCGCGGAAATAAATAAATACATTTCGGATAAATACCCGGATATCAAATACACAAACGGATACTTCGGCGAAAAGAACCCGGTCCCGCTCGAAGACAGCTTCACTCATCAGGTCGCCCGCCGCGCGATAGGATATATCGAGGAGCTTTCAAAATCAGATAAGCCGTGGTACATCCATCTCGACTCGCCGGAACCGCATCTCCCCTGCCGCCCTAGCGAACCCTTCTCTTCAATGTATGACCCCGATAAGATCGAGCCGTGGGGAAGCATGGGCGAAACCTTCGAAGGCAAGCCGTATATTCAGCATCAGCAGCTTTACAGCTGGAGACTCGAAGACCTCACCTGGGAAAACTGCTGGAAATACACCGCCGCACTCTACCGCGGCATAATCAGCCAATACGACGACGCCGTCGGGCGGATACTTGACGCCCTCGAAAAGACGGGGCAGATCGAAAACACGATAATCGTCTACGCCACCGATCACGGCGATATGTGCGGCGGTCACCGCCTTATAGACAAGCACTACAATATGTACGACGATATCACACACATCCCGATGGCGATCCGCTGGGACGGGCATGTAAAGCCGATGAGGGTGAAAAGCTTCACCCAGAGCATGCTCGATATCCCCGCGACCCTCTGTTCAATGTTAGGGGTAAACGTTCCTCAGGGGCAGTTCCAGGGGAAGGATATGTCGGCGGATCTGTTTGCCGGAGTTGAATTTGACGGCCGCGAAACCGCCGTATCCACCTATAACGGCCAGCAGTTCGGGCTTTACTGTTCGAGGATGATCTGCGGCGAGCGATACAAATACATCTGGAACGCTACCGACATCGACGAATTTTACGACCGCGAGATAGATCCGAACGAGCTTACAAATGAAATTTCAAATCCGGAATATAAAGATATAATCGCCGATTACCGCCTTCGCCTGCTTGACGAGCTTACCCGCTGCCGCGATCCCCTTATCGGCTGGACGGGAGAAGTTCAGCTCAGGGAAGGCAGAAAGCTGTGACGGGAAACGAGCGGCGGCCGCTGTCGCTGCTTATAAAGCCGGTGTCCGGAGAATGTAATCTCGCCTGCAGATACTGCTTTTACCGCGCCGAGACTTTAATGCGCAAAACGCGAGATTTCGGCAGGATGAGCGGTAAAACCGCCGACGATCTGATTCAATCAGCCGTCCGAGCGGCATCCGGCAGCCTGACTTTCAGTTTTCAGGGCGGCGAACCGACATTGTGGGGACTTGACAATTTCAGGAGATTCCGGGACAAAGCCCTTGCGGCGGCTGAAGAATCGGCGCCGGGACTCGATGTCCGCTTCACGATACAGACAAACGGCGTTCTGGTAGCCGAAGAACCCCGCTTTGCCGAATTTTTCGCAGAAAACAACTGGCTTGTCGGCCTTTCGATAGACGGCACTCCGCCGCTGCATGATTTAAACCGCCCGGCTCCCGGAGGAAAGGGCAGTTATGAAGCGGCTCTGAAGGCGGCGGAAAACCTCAAAGCCGCCGGAGCCGAATTCAATATCCTCACCGTCGTTACCGATCAGATGGCAAAAAGGGCAAGCCGGATATATAACGACTACAAATCCCGCGGCTGGAATTTCATGCAGTTCATTCCGTGTATCGACACAAGCGGCGATGAAAATGACAGAAGCCTCAGCTGCGAAAACTGGGGACTCTTTCAGCGAAATCTTTTTGACTGCTGGTATAGAGATATCAAAGCATATCTTACCGGAAAAGGCGAGCGGGTCTCGGTCCGGAGATTTGACGACCTTGTCAGAGCCGCCGCCGGACTTATGCCGGAAGAATGCGGCAGCCGCGGAGGCTGCTCGGTACAGTATGTCGTAGAGGGCGACGGCTCTGTTTACCCCTGCGATTTTTACTGTCTCGACGAATGGAAGATGGGATATATTAAAGACGGCATAAAGACTCTTTTTGAGTCGCCCGCCGCCCGGCGCTTCCTTGAAACCGGCTTTCCGAATCTTAACGAAAAATGCCGCAGCTGCGGTATTCTCGGTTTTTGCCGGTTCGGCTGCCGCAGATACAGAACCGGAATTCCCGGCGAAAACGAAGAATATATCTATTGCGAAGCCGAAAAAGCGCTTATCGGCTATGCCGGGCGCCGGCTTTCCGAGCTGTCCGGATATCTGCGGCGGTGACGGCAGCCAATTTTAATTAAATAAAAGGACGGTCTCATGAAAATGGCAAACAGCCGATATAACCGTGGGAACGTCTCCGGCAGAACGAACGGCCGCCCAGGGCCGCAAAGCCGCACTCAGAACCCTCGGAGCGCCGCGGGCGCTCAAGGCGGCGCTTTCGCAGGCGCCGGAGGCGCTCCCGGCAGCCGGCAGAACAACAGACGCCAAAGCGGCAATGATTTCAGGCAGAACCGTATGCAGGAACAGCAGCGCAAAATAAGGCAGGCTGAGCTGCGGCGGGAGCAGCAAAGAAGGGAAGCGCAGCGGCGCGCAAGGCAGGCTGAGCTGAAGCGCAGGCGGGCGGAACGCCTTGAAGCCATATTCAGCAACATAAAACTCTTTCTGATAATGTTTATCTCGGCAATGATTATCTGCGCTGCCGGAATGTATCTGAATCTTAATTTTTGGTCTCTTGCGAACCGGTTTGATAAAAACACCGTTGTCTATGTTTTAGGAGAGGAGATAACCCGCGACGAAGCCAGAGCGCTCAACGGAAATTATATTTATTATCACCGGCGTTATTTCAGCTCCGACTCCCATCTCTGGAGTCACGACACGGCGAAGGTGAAACGAAACGGTCACTTTTATATCAATTTCAACACATTTGCCGATCTGTACGGCTTCACCGTCACCGGAAATGCCGGCGAATACAGCTTTATTACAAAAGCCAACCGCGACAACTCAAAGTCGCCGTACGGAGACATCGTCAGCTTCAGGATCGGCTGGGATACGGCCGTGATAAACGGAAACACGGTCCGTCTGCCGGACAAGGCGCAGCTTATTTCGAACGAAGTCTGGATACCGTATGAGTTCATCAATTATTACGTGATGAACATGACGGCCGAATACAACTCCGAGCGCTCTATTCTTGAGATCACTCCTTCGGACGGCAAGCCGGTCTCTACCGACAAACCGCTGTCTTTTTCTCTGAAATACGAAAACCCGATTCCCAATATCGCGGAAAACAGCCTTTCCGATGAAATACTCCAACTGACGGATCCGGTGACGGTAAGGGCATTGAAGGAAGCAAAAAGACAGGAAGAATTAAAGAAAGCCGCAGAAGAGGAAGCGAGGCGGGCCGGGGTAGCACCGCCGCCGGATTCAATGCCGCCGGCCGATATTGTTGAGTGAAATTAATAATGCTAACACCGATTTTATATATGCGAGGCAGGATGAATTGAATAATCAGAACCAGAAGCAAAGTGGCGCGGGAGGCAGAGCGGTACGCGGGAACAATCAGAGCGGCGCCCCTCCGCGGAATATACGGCAAAACGCGGCGGGCGGTGAATATAACCAAAACCGCGGCAATCCGAATACTCAAAATCAAAACTACCAATCCGGGCAGCCGGGCAGTCAGAGAAACGCTCCCGCCGGCGGCAATGCCGGCTCCGGAACAGGTTCCCGACCCGTCCCCCAACGTACCGGGGGATACCGTCCGGTTCAGATGAGCGGATCCAGGGATATAAATCAGAACCGTCAGCTTAACGCTCCTTACCGAGGAGAAAATTACCGTCAGATGACTCCGGAGCAGGCTGCCGCCGAATCGCGCCGCCGCGCCGAAGCGCGCATGGCGGAACAGCGAAGAAGACTCGCGGATGACATGAGAAGACGCAAAGCGGAAAAGCAGAGGAAACGTGTCATCACCGGCGCAATTACCGTTTTCGCCGCTCTTGCGCTGATAATTATCGTAACGGTAATTGCCGTCAGCATGGCACTTAAATCGAAAAACAATACCGGCGTGCCTGTCGATGTCACAACGCTCGACCCCTTTGCTCCCAACATTGAAACCGATGCCGACGGCAATGTCATTTTACCGGATTTGGGAGATATTATCGAAGAAACGGATGTGACCGCCGATATTCCCGCCGAAATCCCCGAAAATCCCATTGACGAAGTCACCGAAGCCGTCACCGAACCTCCGGCGGAGACAACATGGGAAAACTACACATTTAACTTTAAAGCCGATCTCAGCATATACGAAGAATACATGAATCCCCAGGGAGACGAGTATCTGACGCTTATCAACTCCACTCATACGCTTGATAAGAATTACGTGCCCGATGATCTTGTTGATATCATAGATACCCGCAAGGACGGCCGCGCAACTCAGCAGATCCGCCTTTATGCCGCAAAATCGCTTGAAGCTTTCCTGACGGAAGCAAGGGCGCAGGGATTTGATGATATTTCCGTCACATCGGGTTATCGCGATTACAATTATCAGAGTCAGCTGTTCAATGCCCGGCTGCTTCAATACAGCTATCTCGGTGATGAAAAAGCTTACGCCGCAGCATCGCAGATCGTCGCGGTTCCGGGAACTTCCGAGCATCAGTCGGGACTCTGCTGCGATATGCACAATCTTCCGGCTGCCGACGTCAGCTTCGCGGATACACCCGCAGGACAATGGATGGCGGCGAACTGTCATAAATTCGGATTCATCATTCGCTTCCCGGCGGATAAAATCGAGATAACCGGGATTACCTTTGAACCGTGGCATTTCAGGTACGTCGGCCGGTATCATGCATGCAAAATGTACGAAAGAGGCCTTTGCCTTGAAGAATACTGGGCTTCCCTCGGCCGCGCATGACACGGCTGCCGCGGAACGACATCTTTCACTTTTTTATACAGAAAGGACAACATTTATGAGCTTTGAGAAAACACGTTATGCGGTCGTCGACATCGGATCGAACACCGTTAAGATGAATATATACGATGTCATGACATCTGCGGAGGGAGAGACAAGGCTTAATCTGGTGCTTACCGAGTCTTCGACCATCGGGCTTATCAGCTATAAGCGGCGCAGAATCATGTCCGATGCCGGTATCAGCCGGCTTATCGAAACGCTGGAGAAATACAAGAGACTGGCGCTCGCGGTTAATGTCTCGGAAGATCGTATATTCAGCCTTGCGACGGCTTCGCTCCGGTATATTGTAAATGCTTCGAGAGTCGTATCGATAGTCAAGGCTCAGACGGGTCTCGAAACATCGCTGATTTCCGGAGAAAACGAAGCGCTGCTCTGCTTCGACGGCCTGAAATACGCCCTCGGCGGCAGCGTCAGGACCGGTATGCTCTGCGATCTCGGCGGCGGCTCGATAGAGCTGCTCGGATTTGTCGACGGTCTGGCGGTAAAAGCTTATTCGGATAAATTCGGCTGCCTTTCGCTATACAGAAAGTTCGTCGATAAAATAATCCCGTCAAAAAAGGAAAAGAAGAAGATCACCGGTTATATCGAGGGACGCATCAGCCATGTTGACTGGCTCGGCTCTTACGGCGATACTCTGTATATCGTCGGAGGAACCGCCCGTTCCGCCGCCAGACTCCACGCGGAGATGACAAGCGCGCCTGCGCCGATGTCCGGATATACCATTTCATACGAAGAGTTTCTTGACACCGTCGATTTTTACACCGACCTCAACAAAAACCGCATCGAAACGCTTATCCGCCTGATGCCCGAACGTCTGCACACCATAGTCACCGGTCTTTTGGCATTTGCCGCAGTGGTTCGCCGGGTAAATCCCAAAAATATTGTAATTTCCGGATCGGGTCTCCGAGAAGGCTATCTCCTCAGCCGCATAAGAGAGCTTGAAGCAGCCGGCAAGTCGGAATCCGCAGCCGAAGCCGGTATCGAGATTGAGTTCGAGGATGCAGGATCGATCGAGCCCGAAGAAGCAGAAGACATCATCGAAGATGCGGAAGAATTCGAAGATATCGACGACGACATCCCGCATGAACATTCATTCTCCGACCAGGAGTAACTCCCGGCATTTTCAGATCAGAAGAAAGGCGGATTAAGTTCCTTCCGCGGTTAATTCCATGATTTCATATTACGAAAATCGAGAGCTGAGCTGGCTCAAATTCAACAAAAGAGTGCTTATGCAGTCGCAGGCACACGAAGTCCCGCTTTTCGAGCGGATGAAATTCATCGAAATATTCGGCTCGAATTTAGATGAGTTTTTTATGGTGCGCGTCGGTTCAATGTATGACCGCAGCCTGCTTCCGGATGACCCGCCTGACGGAAAAACCGGCATGACGGCATCCGAGCAGCTCGAAAAAATGTATTCCGAAACCCGCCCGCTGTACGCCCTGCGCGATAACTGCTACAGAAATCTCACCTCCGCGCTCGCGGAAAAGGGTGTTAAGTTCATCGGCGCCGGCGCTCTTAAGGGTGATACCGCGCGTGTCGCCCGTCAATATTTTAAGCGCGAAGTGCTTCCTTATGTCACTCCGCTGATACTTGACGCAAAACACCCGCTTCCGATGCTGGAGAACCTGAAACCTTATCTTGTCGTATCGATAAGACCCAAAAAGGACGGAGGCAAGGCAACGATCGGATTGGTTGCCATCTCAAACGCTTTCGGAAGCATAATATCGCTTCCTTCTCCGAAGGCGCCTTCTTCGAAGGAGCCTTCGTCTGACGGAATGACTTTTGTCCCGGTAGAGGATCTCATGCTGCGGTTCGCGTCGGATATCTTCAAGAATTACGATATATTCGGACGGACGATCGTTCGCGTTACCCGAAACGCCGATGTCACGGTGGAAGACAATTTCGCTGACGATGAAGTTGACTACCGCGATTATGTGACGGCGATCATCAAACGCCGCGAGAAAATGACTCCGGTCAGGCTGGAAACCTATTCCGCATCCTATGCCGGAGCGGAAAAGATCGCCTATGCCATTGCGCCGATGATAGGTCTGGATGAATCAAAGTATTTTCATTCGATGTCGGTGCTTGATCTGGGATCGGTATACGGGCTTGAATCAAAAATACGCAGGAATTTCGGAGATGATACTGTTCTGTTCCATGCGCCGCTTTCTCCCCGAGATCAGCCGGATGTGCCGGATGACAGGACAATAGAAGAAACGGCGCAGCATCACGATATATTCCTGTCGTTCCCCTACTATTCAATGAAGCCGTATCTGCGCATGCTCGATGAAGCGGTGTCGGATCCCGAAACCGAATCGATCAAAATTTCCCTTTACAGAATGGCGGCGAATTCCCTTGTCATAGACGCATTAAGCCGAGCCGCAAGGAGCGGGATCGAAGTGATTGCCGTTGTCGAGCTTAAAGCGAGATTCGACGAAAATAACAACGTCAACTGGTCAAGGCGCCTTGAAGACGCAGGCTGCCACGTGATATACGGCATTGAAGCTCTTAAAGTCCATTCAAAGCTGACGCTCATCACGCGCAGAGGAGAAAACGGCGTCCGCCGCCTCGTTCATGTCGGTACCGGAAATTACAACGAAAAAACCGCAAAGCTTTACACCGATGTCGGGATAATAACCGCCGACGAGCGCATCGCCGGCGACGCAGAGCTGGTTTTCGACAACATTATGAAGGGAATACCCGGAGAAAGCTATGACTATCTTTTGGTAGCCCCGCATACTCTCAGACAGACGATGCTGCGGGAAATCGAAACGGAGGCATCTTACGGTCAGGAAGGCTATATCTGCATGAAGATGAATTCGCTGACCGATAAAGCAATTATAGACGCTTTGGCAGACGCTTCTTCGAGGGGAGTCAAGATCGACCTTATAGTTCGAGGAATCTGCTGCCTTCTGCCCGGAATAATTGGGGTAACCGACAATATAAGGGTAGTGTCGATCGTCGGCCGCTTCCTTGAGCACAGCCGCCTCTTCATTTTCGGCAACGGCCGCAATGTAAGCAGAAGGGTATATCTCGGCTCGGCGGATATGATGACCCGCAATACCACCCGCCGGGTAGAGGTTATTACCCCGGTATATGACAAAGCCATCGCCGACAGGATCTTCGAGATGACCCGGGTGATGCTCGCCGATAACGTTAAGCGTTCAAGGCTTATGTCAAACGGCAGATACGAGCGGGTAATAACCGGCAAGGAACCGCTCGACAGCCAGGAATATTTCTACGCCGAAGCGTACAGAGCGACCGAAAAGAAAGACGAAGAATAAAAAAGCGAGGAGGGATTTTCCCTCCTCGTCGTTTATTATACAAATAACAGACCGGCTTTCCGATGCTCACGGGTTTTCTGACATTATTCGACGGTTGTCATATTTATGTCAATATGCTTTTGATAAAGCATTATTCCCGCTTCCGTCAAAGCCTCCTTGACATTTTCGTTAAGGTTGAACTTAACCGTCAGATAGTCTCTGCTTTTACACCAAGCCCAGCAGCTTATTTCCAGACAAGCTTCGGAAATCGAAACAACCCTTACTATGTTGTTTGCCTCCTGATTGACAAGAGGCTCTTTTTTTATAACTTCGTTTATA